>SIHH01000459.1 GCA_004299065.1 Phormidium sp. SL48-SHIP
GTTTCTAATGTGTTTAGGAATCGCTCTTGTTCGGCTCGTAAAATTTCAATGTCGCCGCCACTGTTTAAGATGGAAAACCAAACTTTGCCTTTGTTTTGGGTGGGTAAAACTCCTGAAAGGGTACTCACCGCATTGAGGCTTCCAGACTTTAAGATAGCACGGGGGGGAAGGGGACGAACGGTTAAAATTCCTTCGGGTTCTCCGGCGATCGCCACGACATCGCCGAGGGTTAAGCCGTGGGGAGATAATTCTCGTTCAATGGCTTGATAAATGCGAATTACGGTTCGCGGTGACATTTGGTTTTCTCGTCCTAATCCTGAACCGTTCACCAGTTGAATTTCTCGTTCGGGGATTGCGGTGGCGGTGATAACCTCTTGGCGAACGGCGGCGGCCCCTCCGACGGCGTTGGCTAGGATATGGGCGATCGCATTGTTACTATAGCGATTCATCAGTTTTAAGACTTGGGAGAGTGGGGGGGATTGATGGTTCAGCCAGGGTTCGAACTCTGGGGGAGGTTCGGAACGGTAACGAACTTGGCCTGAAATTTCAATTTCGGGCCGTGGTGTGTCTGGGGGAAGGGTTCGATATTGAATTTCGGCTTCTGAGGTCCAAAGACGAGCGTTGAGTCCTTGTTTGAGGAGTTCGCCGGAGAGAAGGGAGTCTTCCTCAAAGTTCATGAAGAAGTCGCCGACGATAATTAAATCGCCGTTAACTTGTTGTAATCCGGCTTCTGTGAGTTGGTTGGCCACGGCGATCGCTTCTTCCCAGACAAAGAGAGGATTCATGGCGCCGACTACCCATAAATCCCCTTCTAAGACGCCATCTTGTACCTCTCCTTGGGGGAAAAACTGGGTCGAGAAGCGATGATTAACCCCCAACTGACGTAAGGCGGCTAGGGTGGTGGCCAGTTTGGTGAGGGAGGCCGCCGGAAGGGGAACGGTTCCGCCAATGTTGGCTAATAGTTCATCGTCGGTTTGTAGCCAAACTCCCTGTTGCTGAGGATCGAACCCCTGACGAGCGAGACGGTTGATATACTCTTGTACCTGTTGCTGAACCTCAGGATCTCGATCGGCTAGGGATAGTTGCGGTGGGTTCGGGGGGGCTGATGTGGCTCCCGAGGAGGAGGTTTCGGAAGAGGTTTCGGGAGAGGGTTCCCGAGAGGGTTCTGGAGATGGACTGGGGGTGCAACTCGCCAGCAGCAGGGGGAGGCTGGCGAGACTGAGCAGGACTGGGTCTATTTTTGGGTGCATGGCTGGGGTTTTGCCGAAGGTCTTGTTAGGATAAGGTTTAGATTATTTTTGGGATCAAACTTGTAGTGCGTAACTTCTTGATTCTGTTTGCCCTTTTTAGCTTTGTTTGGACGTTACAAAAGCCATCTCCAGCCCAAAAAGGCGGTTTTTCGGAAAAAGACCAGGTGGTTTTAGATGAGCTTTTAAAGAGTCCTGAAGATGTTATTCCTGATCATGGAAAAATAAAAAAGATTCTCAAAATTCTCGATAAGGGGTCTAAGAAGGCTGTTTCTGAATTTTATCACAGTGTTCGCTATCGTGTGTTTGACTGGTCTCAGCAATTTGGCAAGCCCCAAGTTGCGCCGGTTTTTGAGGATATTGCTCGGATTTATTATCAAAAGATTTTGCCGGAGGAAAGCCCAATTAAGGTGATTGAGCATATTCATAAAGATTTTGATTTTTTGTGTAAATCTTAGGGAGAAGGCAAGAGGCAAGAGGCAAGAGGCAAGAGGCAAAAGAAGGGAACAGGGAACAGG
>SIHH01000111.1 GCA_004299065.1 Phormidium sp. SL48-SHIP
TCCTCTCCGCGATCAATCACGGAGCTTCCAACCCTCCCAGGAGTTTTACGTGAAAGTTGTGCAAATTCTCATTGTCTCGATGGTTCTGCTGGCGATCGCCTCAGAATTAGGACTGCGTTGGTTTCTCGGCTTTGGGAAACCGGTTTTATATGTGGCTGATGACGCCACGGGGTATCGTTTGGCCCCGAATCAGCGCACCCGCCGCTTCGGCAACCGTATTAGTGTCAACGAGTTTTCCTTGCGTGGCCCCGCCATGACCCCGGAACCCGACCCCGACATTCACCGAATCTTACTGTTAGGGGATTCGATCGCCAATGGGGGCTGGTGGACCGATGATTCTCAGACCATTTCGGCCCAGTTGCAGGAACGTCTAGGGGAGGCGATGGGGTCGGTGGAGGTCTTGAATGCCTCGGCCAACTCCTGGGGACCGCGCAATGAATGGCAATATATCCGTAAGTTTGGCATTTTTGGTGCGTCGGATGTGGTACTACTGCTCAACACGGATGATCTGTTTTCCCGTCAACCGACGTCTGTGGTCGTCGGACGCGATCGCAACTATCCCGATAAACGACCCCCTCTGGCTTGGCTGGAACTGATTAACCGGTTTCGCCCCCCAGCCGAGATCCCTGAGTTGGCCCAAATCCGTCAGCAAGAGGGGGATGTTGTCCAGAAAAATTTAGAAGCCATTGGCCAAATTTGTGCTGAGTTAGAGGCGCGACAGGTTCGACTAATGATTTTCTTAACCCCCTTAAAACGAGAATTGGGAGAACCAGGACCGCGACCTTATGAATGGGAGGCTCGCCGTCGCCTTGAGGCGTATCTTGAGGATTGTTCGGCGACTTATATCGATGTTTTACCGATTTTTAATGGACTTAAAAAGTCGGAGGAATTATATCGAGATAGCATTCATTTTAATGCCTCGGGCAATCACATTTTAACGGAATTACTGTATTTGAGACTCTCTGGAAAACATGAAATTCCCCTCTGGACTCCCGGTTAATTGACTCAAGATTGACGTTCGGCAACGGGTTAGACTTGACGGTTTAGCTGAAAGTTTGTTTGAGGTTAAAGTGGGGGAGCAAGATTTTGATTACTGTGAAGATTCTATGAAGTTTCTCTAAACCCTGAGCGATCGCCAAAATAACCGGGCTACAGTGGAATAACCAACCTCACGCCCTGATCTACATTCTAGCCACTGCCACCATGACCCCAGTCCCACAGCCAATTCCCTTCGTCGATCTGCACGCCCTTCACCAGCCGATTCAAAAGGAACTCGATGCAGCCATCGCCCAAGTCTTAGAACGGGGTGACTTTATTTTAGGGCAGGCGGTTCGTGACTTTGAAGCCGCCTTCGCCCAAGCCTGTGACGTTGAATATGGTGTCGGGGTGGCCTGTGGCACTGATGCGATCGCCCTGGGATTACAAGCCTGTGGTATCCGTAAAGGGGATGAGGTGATTGTTCCGGCTAACACCTTTATCGCGACGGTGATTGGTGTTCTCCATGCTGAAGCCACCCCGGTTCTCGTCGATTGTGATCCCCACACGGCCCTGATCGACCTCGATGCCGTTGAACAGGCCATTACCCCCCGAACTCGGGCGATTTTACCGGTTCATCTCTACGGACAGGTGGTATCGCCACGAAAACTACGGGAGATTGCCGCCATTCATAATCTGATTATCTTTGAAGATGCGGCCCAAGCACACTTGGGCCAACGAGATGGAGAAATCGCCGGTTCAATCGGTATGGCGGCGGCCTTTAGTTTCTACCCCAGTAAAAACCTGGGAACGGCAGGAAATGGGGGAATGGTGGTTACCCAGAATCCCGATGTGGCCGAACGGGTGCGATCGCTCCGCAACTATGGCGCCCCCAAAAAGTATGTTCACGTTTACCGAGGAACCAACAGCCGCCTGGATACCTTGCAAGGAACAGTCCTGAATGTGAAACTCCCCTATCTCGGGCAATGGAACCAACAGCGAAACCACGCCGCCCAAACCTACGATCGCCGACTGAGTCCCCTCAAGGAGTTGGGCGTTGTACCGATGCGAAATGACTGTGGCCCCGGTCATGTTTATCATCTCTATGTGATTCAGGTCGACAGTCCCCACGGGAATCGCGATACCCTCAGTCAAGCCTTAGCCGAACAAGGGATTCAAACGGGGATTCACTACCCAATTCCCTGTCACCTGCAACCGGCCTATCGCAATCTCGGCTATAGTGCGGGTAATTTTCCGGTCTCGGAACAGTTGAGTGAACAGATCCTCTCATTACCGATGTATCCCGGCTTAAGTGATGAGGACATTGAGCGCGTTGTCTATGCCATTAAAACCCATCTTTCGACCTCCTCTTCAGCTTAACCTCAAATCAGTTCTGTATCAGCTAAAGACATGACCGTACAAACTCCCCTGAAATATCACCTACAACGACATTCCACCGAAATTATGGTGGCAGTTTTGCTGGCGGTTTTATACATCCCCTTAATTCTCTATTGGTATGATGGCTGGCTCAATAAAAGTATTAGCCTAGAGCATGAATACTACAGTCATGGCGTGATTGGTTTACCATTTGCCGCCTATATTGTTTGGGAAAAACGGCATCAATGGCAAAAGCTCCCCGATTGCTTTAACCCTTTTGGTGCTGTGTTACTCGGGTTAGCCGCCGTGTTTTATCTCAGTGGTGTTCCTGATTTGGTCAATCTCTCTTTACCCATCATATTGTCGGGACTTTGTTTTGGTCTTAAAGGCGTTCGGGGGATGAAGCTGTTTAGTATTCCTTGGTTTCTGGTTTTGTTAGCCACTCCCACGGATATTCCCTATTTAATTGCCCCATTTTCCTATCCCTTACAAAGCTTTATTGCTGGCACAGCGGGATTTATTTTGACTCAATGGGGATTTGATGTGAACGTTCAAGAAATCTTCATCTATGTGGGGGGGCGTATCGTGGAAGTTGCCCCGCACTGTGCCGGGTTTAAGATGCTGTTTACAACCTTGTATGTGGCGTTAATGTTGCTCTATTGGACTGGGGCATTTAAATCCCGTAAAACGGTGGTTGTCTTTCTCTTCTGTGGCGTTATCATTAGTGTGATTACTAACATTTTACGCAACACCTTTTTAACCCTCTTTCATGGCCAGGGCTATGATGATCTATTTCACTGGCTTCACGAAGGTTGGGGGGGCGATATGGTGTCGGCTTTTATGTTATTGGCCCTAGTTCCGACTCTCATTGCGTTAGAAAAACTGCGGGATGCGCTCTCAGGAACAGGGACAACGGAATCGATTTAACAGATCCCTATAGGGAATCCCCGAGTCTTCAGACCGGGGATGAGTCAATCATCCCGCTGACGCTTTGCGTGTAGCGGGACATTCTCCGTTCACTCCATGTTTTCGATCTCCAGAGGTTCGATCGCCTCGGCGGGTTCATAGCCAAAGACACGGGAATAGAAATAAAACTCCGCTTCTAAGGCCCGTTTGATATTAGCCGCTTGACGAAATCCGTGAGACTCGCCCTCAAAGGGGACATAGGCCACCGGTAGGCCCTTCTCCCGCAGGGCCTCAACCATACGTTCGGCTTGATTGGGGGGGACGACTTTATCCTCAAGTCCTTGGAAGAAGACCACGGGACAGGAGAGGCGATCGGTAAAATGAATTGGCGATCGGGCCATGTAGCGTTCTTTGTCCTCGGGATAGGGACCCACCAGACGATCCAAATAGCGAGACTCAAACTTATGAGTATCCGTGGCTAGGGCTTCGAGATCACTAATTCCGTAGTAACTGGCCCCGGCTTTGAAGGTATCCCGGAAGGTTAACGCCGCTAGGGTCGTATAGCCTCCGGCGCTACTACCGGTAATGGCCAGGCGATCGCCATCGACCCAACCCTGTTCGGCTAAAAAATTAGCCCCATTGGCGCAATCATCGACATCCGCGATGCCCCATTGGCCATCTAACGCCTGGCGGTAATCTCGACCAAAACCCGTACTACCGCGATAGTTCACATCCAAAAAGGCAAAGCCGCGACTGGTCCAATACTGAACCGACAGCCGTAAGCCGCTAGAGGCGGCCGCTGTGGGGCCGCCATGACTTTTGACCAGTAACGGGGGTTTCTCCCCTTCTAAGGGGTCATAATCGCGGTTCTGGGGGGGATAAAAGAAGCCATAGGCTGTCATCCCCTCGCTAGTGGGGAACTCAATCGGCTGCGGTTGCGAGAGATAGCCGGGATCAATCTCTAAGGTCGTCGATCGCCGCAACACCTCGACTTCCCCCTCATCGAGATCCATTAACAGAAAGGCACTGGACTGGGTAGCGGAACCGCCTAAAAAGGCCAGGCGATCGCCGTGAGCGGTCAGAGAGGAAATTTGGCTGTAGGGGGTTTCGAGATTTTGCAAACGGCGGCTTTTCGGGTTGAGGGTAGCTAACTGCCATAATCCCCGCTGGGTATAGGTGCAAACCAAGCGTTCAGCACTGAGGAACGTATAGGTGGACATCCCAAACACCCATTGAGGCGTGGCAAACTCAGCATTGAGGGGAAATAGGGGTTCAACGCCGTTGTCTCCCTGGCGGTAGAGATTCCACCAACTGGCGCGATCGCTGACAAAATATAGCACTCCATCCGGGGACCATTGAGGGCAAAACACCGACTCAGCCGTTCCCCCAGTAATCTTCTTCGGTGCAGTCAAGCGTCCCGCCTCCGTCAGCTGTGCCGTCCAGAGTTCGGTTCCATCCCAGGGGAGATTGGGATGATTCCAACTCAGCCAGGCTAGAGTTTGCCCATCAGGACTGAGGCGAGGCGAGGCGTAGAAATCACTTCCCGACACCAACACCTCCACAGAACCATCGAAGCCAACGGCGACAATCTCATTTTTGGCTTCCCCGTCACCGCGATGATCTTCACGGACTCCAATCAACCGCGATCGCATCCCATCGACGCGAAAATCCGCATAGCGTAACTCCCCCTCAGGGGTTAGGGCTTCGGGTTCGCCGCCGAGACCTTGTCGATACAACCGTCCATCAGCGAAATTCGAAAAATAGACCATGCCATCGGCTACCGTAAAAGCGGCACCGCCATATTCATGAACCCGATTGCGAACGTTATACCCCCCAGGCGTCACATCCTCAACCCCGCCATCCGAACGGCGACGGACTAACACATTGCGTCCTCCTTCCGAGGGACGACGTTCAAGCCAGTAGAGGCGGTCTCCATCCGAGGCAATGCCTCCTAAGCCAATGCTTTCAGAAACAATCAAATCAGCAGTAATGGGGGATTTCCAAGCACCATAGGCTGCTTTTTGCTTTAGAGAGGAAGTCATGGGAAGCCTTTAAGAAAGTCGGTGTGTATCGGATCAGCGGGACAATCAGATCTGGACCATCAAGGGCAATCATGAACGACGATCGCGCCTCTCAATCATCATCATTGGAGATGAGGGCATTACCATCGCCACCGAGGAGTTCGGCGATCGCCTGATGTTCGCGAGGAACGCGGGAGGGGGGGTCCTGACGAGCGTCGGTAATCAGCCAATCGAGGGCTGCCGCCTGGACATCAATGGTATTGCCGAGGCGATCGACACAGTAGCGTCCAAAGACCAACTTATCGACCAAGCGAATGCCTCGCCCCAAGCGGGAGTAGTCAAAAATCACCGTATTGTCCACCGTGGCATTGGCCCCGATGCGACAACTCGAGCCGATGGCCGTCGGTCCAATAATTTTAACCCCGTCTTCAATGCGCGTCATTGAGCCAATATAGACCGGCCCTTGGATATCGACTTTATCCCAGTTCACGACCACATTCAGGCCCGTATAGATACCGGGAGCCACTTCTCGTCCGGGAATATCGACATTGCGGACTTCACCACGCAACACCGTACGAATGGCTTGCCAGTAGTCGGGGACACGTCCAATGTCAACCCATTGGAAATCCATGCTTAACCCGTAGAAGGGAGCGCCCATTTCCACGAGTTTGGGGAACAAATCCCCACCAATATCAAATTCCGTCGCCGAGGGGATATAGTCGAACACCTCCGGCTCAAAGATGTAAATCCCGGTGTTGATGTTATTGCTGAGGGCTTCATCAACACCCGGTTTTTCTTGGAAGGCTTTAATTCGGCCATCGTCATCGGTGACGACCACGCCATAACTCGAGACTTCCTCTTTGGGGACTGGCTTGAGAATCACCGTGGCCACGGCTCCTTTTTTGCGGTGCCAGGCGACGGCTTCACTGATATCGAGGTCAATCAGGGCATCCCCACATAGAACCACGAACGTATCGTCAAAGAAGGGATAGAAGTCCTGAATTCGCTTCATCCCGCCAGCGGAACCGAGGGCTTTGCCGACGAGTTCGCCATCAGCGGTAATTTTCCCTTCAAAGGAATAGCCAATTTGTACCCCGAACCGCTGTCCATCCCGAAAGTAGTTTTCAATTTCGTTGGCCAGGTGGCTAACGTTGACCATAATCTGGTCAAAGCCATTCTGACGTAGCAGATCCACAAGAAATTCCATCACTGGCTTTTGCAGGATGGGGATCATGGGTTTGGGAATGGTGTAGGTAATCGGGCGCACGCGGGTACCTTTTCCCGCCGCTAGAATCATCGCTTTCATGAATTTCTCTGTTCCAACCCTTGGTCAACTGGCTAGTTTGATGGATCTGCCGATGCGGATGCCGATTTCTTTCTCACTATACGACACGATCGCCGAGGACAAAACCAATTTGGGGCATTCCTGGGGCGAACGATCGCGTTGAGTTAGGCGATTTCCGGTGCGATCGGCGACTCTGGAGTCAATTTAATCTGTATCTCTCGATAGAACTGCTCCTGGAAAAGTTCCACCTTAGACTGGGAGGCCAAAAGCAGCAAGGCCCAAAAGATGGCGACTTGACGTTCGGCGAGGCTTTGTTGGCCCTCGCTGGGGCTTCTCCAGCAGTCGAGGAGGCGATCGAAACTCACCCACGCTTCTCCGGCGGCGATGCTATCCCAGTGGTGCAGTAGGAAGGTTTCGATCTCCTCGGCGGTTTCGGTGAGGTTTTCTTCGTGGGCGAGTTCGCCGATTTCGGCAGCGGTTTCGAGTTTTGTGCTTTTTCGGCGGCGGCGCGATCGCCCTTCTCGGGGGTCATCTTCAAATTGTTGGGCGATGGTTTCGAGTTGAGCAATCATCTCGCCGAGGCTGACGGGCCGGCTTTGTAAGGGGGGCGCAACGGCCCGTCGTTGCAGTTGGGTTTCGAGGCGGAAGGGGAGGGATAATTGTTGTCCATCGCCCTCAACGGGCCAGAACGCTTCGACGAATTCCTCGGGTTCTTCGTCGAGGGGGGCGCGCACGAGGGTATCGGCTTTGAGGAGTAATAGCATGGAGGCATAGAGAAAGGCTTGTCCTGAGCGGGACAAATCTGCTTCATAGGGAATCCCCCCTGGTGAGAGACTGGGGGCTAATTGACTGAGGTGGCGATCGATCACCTCGATCACCTGAACATCCCAGGGATCAATCTCTCCTCGTTCGGCCAAATCGAGGAGCAGTTCAATAGCGTCTTGAGCAAGCGATGTAGTCACAGGGCGATCGAAAATTGATGAATAATCAAATGAATCAGGAAAAATGTTTCCCTTTCACAGATACGGTTAGATACGGATGGATATGGAGCGATGAGACACAGCGATGAGATACAGCGATGAGGTTGCGTAAACGGGTTTTAATTTTAGTCGGAACTGGGGAGGGGCGAAAACTTGCCCGCCAAGCGTCGCAACGAGGGGATATTGAGGCGATCGCCTCTCTGGCGGGCCGCACTCGTCACCCGGATATTCCCATTGAAACCACCCGCGTCGGCGGTTTTGGTGGCGTTGAGGGACTACGAGAGTACTTGAGAGGGCAACAGATCGAGGCGGTTGTCGATGCGACTCATCCCTTCGCGGCCCAAATCTCTCAGAATGCGGCCCAAGCCGCTCAGGAGGCAGGGATTCCTCATTTACGGCTGACTCGTCCTCCGTGGTCGCCCCAGCCGGGCGATCGCTGGTTGGAGGTGTCGAGTTATGCTGAGGCGGCTCAGCGAGTCCCTCAGGTGGCCGGGCGGGTCTTTTTAACGATTGGTCGTCAAGAGTTGGCCCGTTTTGCTCAGGTGCGACAGGTGTGGTTCCTGATGCGTATGATTGATCCGCCAGCGGCGGATTCTCCTCGTCCTCCTGGGGAGATTCTGTTGGCCCGAGGGCCGTTTTCCCTCGATGACGAGCGGAAGCTTTTGCAGGATTATCAAATTGGGGCGATCGTTAGTAAAAATAGCGGTGGCGATGCGACCTACGCCAAAATTGCAGCGGCCCGAGATTTGCAGCTTCCCATCATTATGGTGCAACGACCGGCCATGCCGACTGGGGACTGTGTGAGTGAGATTGCTGATGTGTTTGATTGGTTGCATGGCCTCGGGACATGAGGGAAACGATAGACTCAGCCTCTTTTCAAGGCTGAGTCTCGGCCTGGCGGGCCGCTCAGGGGGGATAATGGCCCTGTTCTACTATCACGTCGACCATGGGGTTTGAGTACGATTGGCTGGTTGTGGGAGACAGTGATGGGGCGGCCCATTCGGCGTCCTTGGCGGCGCGATGGGGAGCGCGGGTGGCCTGGATCTTGCCCCAGGGCGAGACTTGGAGGCGGCGGGTTTGCCATGAGTTGGCGATCGCTCAACTTCGGCATTCCTCTTCAACGGCAGATTTGGCGGCGAATTGGCGCTTGGCTGAGGAAACGACTGAAAATTTAGCGATTCTCCGTTCTCCGGCGACTCTCGCTCTGCAAGGGGTGGATGTCCGCATCGGTTCTGTTGATTTTGCCCTCCAGCCTCATCTACAGGTGCGGCTGCGAGAGGCGCAGGACTTGGGTTTGATGCGGGAGTTGCGATCGCGCCACTATCTCCTCGCTCCTGCACCTCAACCTCAGATTCCCCCGATTCAGGGACTCCAGGAAACCCCTTATTATCACCTCAACGATCTCAAACCGCTCCTGAGTGGGAAACTTCCTCAACATCTGATGATTGTCGGAGCGGATCCCCAGGGGGCGGTTTTGGCGCAAACCCTAGCTCGTTTGGGGGTTTCGGTCCAACTTCTGGTTGGTGAACCTCTTGTGTTACCGTACGAAGATCCAGAACTTGGGCAACGGCTGCAAGCCCATCTCGAAGCGGCTGGGGTGAAGGTTCTCTCCCGAACCCCGGTGACGCAAGTGCGCCAGATTGACGACAGAATTTGGGTTCAGGCTGGGAGTCAGGCCCTAGAGACTGACGTCTTGGTCTTGGCGGAGGGATGGCAGGGAAATTTGGCGGGGATAGGGGTTGACAAATTAGAAATAAAGTGCTACGGAGGACGAACTGGGACCAGTCCCAACTTAGAGACGGCCCAGGGAGGTGTTTACGCCTGTGGTTCGCTGTTAGGAGGGTATTGCGATCGCGAACTTGAACGCTACGAGGCGGAACTGGCGACCTACAATGCTCTGGTTTTACCGCGCGATCGCCTCGATTACAGCAGTTTACCCCGTATCATCTCAACTGATCCCCCCATCGCTGCGGTTGGCTTAACGACTCCCCAAGCTCAACGGCGGTTTGGGGACGAGTTGGTGACGCTGTCATTACCCTTGTATCAGGTGGACTCGTGTCAGCGACGGGGACACCTCGATGGTTTTGCGAAGTTGCTGGTTCGTCCCTCGGGACAAATTGTTGGCGCTCATAGTCTCGGAGACGAGGCGCCGCGATGGATTCAGGCGATCGCGATCCTGATGAAACAGAGATCTCACATCGGCAACGTCGCCACTCTTCCACTTCCAGATCGAGATCTCTTTGACGGCTTCCTCCGACTCTGGAACCAGGTTTGGCGACAACAGCATCCCCAGCTTCATCGTCTGCAACAAGCCTGGTTTGACTGGCGACGTTAACGGTTAATTGAGTTAATTTTTTGAGTCAACATGAAAGACCATTTCGCAATCAGCTTCGCTCCCCTGTCTTTAACGGACGCCTATCAACGAGCCGATGACTCGGGTAATGGTGCGATTGTCGTGATGAGCGGCATGGTACGGGATAACACCGAGGGACGAGGGGTAAACTATTTGGAGTATCAAGCTTACGAACCGATGGCGTTGGAGGTGTTTCGTCAGATTGGTGAGCAAATTCGTCAACGCTGGCCCACTATCGGATCTCTAGTGATTCATCATCGTGTTGGCAAGCTGACGGTGGGTGAAATTAGTGTGTTAGTTGTGGTGGGTTGTCCCCATCGTGGTGAGGCGTTTGAGGCGTGTCGGTATGCGATCGATACTCTTAAACATAATGCTCCCATCTGGAAAAAGGAGCATTGGCAAGATGGGGCCAGTAGTTGGGTGAGTATTGGAGCCTGTGAGGAGACTCATGGTCGTGGAGAGTTGAGGATTAACAGTTGAGGATTGACAGTTGAGGATTGACAGTAATAACTCTGTACGTCTTTGCAAAATAGCGCTTTAGAGTATTTTGCTTGTCCTAGTTGGTCTAAGAACTGACGACAGCTATCGGGCGCTCAGGGACAAAAAAAAGGGACGATCATGTCCCTTTTTCCTCTTCTCGCTTCCTTATTCTAATCAACTGTCTCGGGCTTTGCATCCCATGCCCAGGGAGTTCTAGGATGGACGGGTTCATGGTTAATGCAACGGTTGGAGGGCGATCGCTGGCCGGGAGTGATCGGTCGACTCTTGTGGAGGTTCTTGGCTATAGACGACTTCAACCATAACAATGAGAAGCATTCCCGCTAAGAGGAAGATACTAAACCAGCCGCCGTTATCGTCGTCAGCGTCTAAAGACTTCTCATGACGAGAATTATGACGAGAATTATGATGTGACAAGTTCTTGGAAAAGTTACAGTTGAGGCAGGTCCAGCGGGTTTCGCTTTCCTGGACAATGCTGTGACGCCCGCAGCGTGGACATTCTGGCGCACTTTTCATGGTGGATACCCCTGGCGTTTACACCAATTTGACTACGTCATTTCTATGCGCCCTGTTATTCCTATTTTCCGGACATCTTGTCAATCAGAGGTTGTTTTAGGACAGTTTAGAAATTGGCAACTATTCGGTTTTTGAGGAGACATTAAGTCTCAAAGTTACGTTCTAGATCCTGAATCACTTTGTCGAGATACCAGGTTTCGGATTGGTTGGGATAGTAGCGTCGTGCCTGTTCGAGTAGGCGTTCGGCAATTTCCCAATGTCCACCAACCAGCATCCGCAACCGTTCTTTGCGGGGAGAATCAACGTTTTCGGAAACCCTCGAACTCGATGATGTTGGGTTTTGGCCCGAGGTCGTGGAACTCGAAATTCCTGATTGTAGGGCGTTGAGCTTTTTCAAGGTAGCGTTATAGTTCTCCCAGTCTTCGGCGTCGCAAAATAGGGATACGGCGGTCTGATAGTCGGCGATCGCCTGGCGAGTTTCTTCGAGGCGTATGTAGGCCATAGCCCGATTGAGATAAATTGAGGCACATTGATCATCGAGGGAAAGGGCCTGTTCATAGGCGGCCATGGCCTGTTGATGATCGCCAATATCCCGAAAGGCGTTGCCCTTAGCGACGTACACCAAGATATCCTCGGGGTTGAGTTGCAAGGCCCGTTCAAAGTCCGCCATGCCGCCGGCGCGATCGCCGAGTTGAAAGCGAACCTTACCTCGGTTCCGTAAGGCCAAAGCGTTCTCTGGCTGTTGCTGTAAGGCTCGATTAAAGTCTTTGAGGGCGTTTTCGAGTTGATTCAGTTTTAGATAGGCCATGCCTCGACAGCAATGGGCCTGGGCATCCCCATCGTCTGCTTGCAACACCCAATTTAAGTCATTGAGGGCGCTTTGGACATGACCGTGACGAATGCGATCGAGTAGTTCTGAGTAGATATCCCCGACGGTAGGCATCGTTGGAGTGGGCGATGTTTCAGGAGACGGCGGCGGCGTCAGTTTAGATTTGGATTGGATTTGGGCGATCGCCGTTAGACAGGCTTGGCAATTCTCCTTATCCTTGCGATCGAGATAGAGTTGAGCGGCCTGTTTGAAGCTGGCGATCGCCTCAGGGATATCATTAAGTTTACGGCAGAGAGTTCCCCGCAACCGTTGTCCAGCGGCGTGTTGGGCGTTCAATCGTAGGGCCACGTCGATATCCGACAAGGCCCCAGTATAGTTTTTCAACGCCAGGCGGGCGATCGCTCGTCCATAATGAGCGGCGAAATCCTTAGGATGCAGTTTAATCGCCTGGGTATAGTCAGAAATCGCATCATGAATGCGCCCAGCATCATAATAGGCCAAACCTCGCTGGCGATAGGCGATCGCCGATATGGGGTTGGCCTCAATGGCTTCGCTGAAGGCGGCGATCGCTTCGACGTAATCTCCCGCCTTTGCCTTGGCAATTCCGTTATCAATCCACTCGTGTTCCACAATCGCAACGCTCGTGAACGACCGAACGCGCTCATCAAAGATTACAGCGTTGGCTTCCTACCCAAAGAAGTGCTTTCGACTCCGAGGAGTGACGAATCTTACCTTCTGGCGATAGGCTTGACCCCGCGTCCAAAGGGTCAATGACATGGAGAATCAAGCAATGCTTGTATGGATCTGGCTTAGTTTTCGCCGAGTGATCTTCCATGTAAGGCTGCCTGAATTCTATCACAGGTGGCCACC
>SIHH01000112.1:0-10224 GCA_004299065.1 Phormidium sp. SL48-SHIP
CCCTGTTCCCTGTTCCCTGTTCCCTGTTCCCTTCTTCCCCCCTGTTCCCTTAACCTATGTCTATTCGAGTTCGCTTAGCGCCCAGTCCCACCGGAAACCTACATATTGGAACCGCTCGCACGGCGGTATTTAACTGGCTGTTTGCCAAACATCACGGCGGTCAGTTCATTCTCCGCATTGAGGACACGGATACCGAGCGCTCCAAACCCGAATTTACCGAGAACATTCTCAGTGGTTTGCGCTGGTTGGGACTCGACTGGGATGAAGGGCCGTTTTACCAATCCCAACGATTGGACTTGTATCGTCAGGCGGTGCAAACCCTCTTAGACAAGGGATTAGCCTATCGCTGCTACTGCACTCCCGAGGAACTCAACGCCATGCGGGAGGAGCAGAAAGCCAAGAAACAAGCGCCTCGCTACGATAATCGCCATCGTGATCTAACTCCCGAACAACAACAGGCCTACGAAGCCGAAGGACGCACCGCCGTCATCCGCTTCAAAATCGACGACGATCGCCCCATTGTCTGGGATGACCTGGTGCGGGGAACTCTAACCTGGGCTGGACGAGATCTCGGGGGAGATATGGCGATCGCCCGGGCCGCCAAGCCGGGTGAAATTGGCCAACCCCTCTATAATTTAGCGGTGGTGGTCGATGATGTGGACATGAAGATTAGTCATGTCATCCGGGGCGAAGACCATATCGCCAACACCGCGAAGCAGATTCTACTCTATGAAGCCTTGGAACAGCCGGTTCCCAAGTTTGCCCATACGCCGCTGATTCTCAACCCCAATGGTCAAAAACTCTCGAAACGAGATGGGGCCACGGCGGTCAATGATTTCCAGCAGTTAGGCTATACCGCTGAAGCCTTGGCCAATTACATGGCCCTGTTAGGATGGTCGCCGCCGGATGCTGAAGAACGCTTCACCTTAGACGAAGCCGCGAAGCAGTTTGATTTTGCACGAGTTAACAAAGCTGGCGCGCGCTTTGACTGGGATAAACTGAATTGGCTCAACAGTCAGGTGTTACATGAGTTATCCCCGGAAACCCTGTTAGAGCAACTGATCCCCTATTGGCAAGAGGCGGGGTATGAGTTTGATGTGGAAAGCGATCGCCCCTGGCTGTTACAGGTGGCCCAAGTGGTAGGAGCCAGTCTAACGGTTCTCCCAGATGCTGTGGAGATGAGCCGTCCCCTCTTTGTTGAGTCTGTTGAGTATGACGAGAAGGCCCAACAGCAGCTTGCGATGGAACAAGTGCCGGAAACCCTCGCCGCTGTTCGTGAGAAGTTAGCGGAGTCTGAGGCGTTGACGGAGGACGTGGCTAAGGACATTATCAAGCAGGTCACGAAGGAGTTGAAAGTGAAGAAGGGCCTGGTGATGAAGTCTCTACGAGCTGCGCTAACGGGAGCGGTACAGGGACCAGATTTGATCCAATCCTGGCTAATTCTGAATACCCGAGGTTTGGATCTGCAACGGCTCGATCAGGCAATTAATCATTAATGGCCAGACCATTTTGAAAAAATACCAGATGTTGTAGGGGCGAAAAATTTTTCGCCCCTACGATTTTCTGTTCCCTGTCGCCCTCCATCAGAGAGGGTTAGGGATGGATTTTCCCCCGATTGCCGATTGCCGATTGCCTTATTGCCTTCTTCTCCCCGATTGCTTATTGCCGATTGCCGATTGCCGATTGCCGATTGCCTTCTTTCCCCCGATTCTCATACTCTTCAAAATACTCCTTAAACCGTTTCTGGAGTTGTTCGGTTGAGAGTTTCTCCACCCAATATTCCGTCACCGCATGGCCAAACGCCCAGGCATTGCGTTCTGGCGGTGAGGGATTGTCTAATAGGACAGACCAAAGCGATAAGAGATCGAATTTGCGGATATCATCATCCTTGGTTAACAGAGAAAACAAATCATAGGCGATCTGAAGTTTGCCGATGACAATGGGAAGTTGCTCAACGGGGATTTGTTCGGCGAGGAGATAGGCCAGCGTGGGTTGTCCCGTGGTTAGGGTGGAGATGAATTGCAGGATGGGACTTTTGAGAAAGTTGGTGAGTCCCTGAGTGGTGGCCATTTGGCGGCTGTAGCGTTCGATGATTTGGGCGGCGCCGCGAAGGCGAGTGTTCCGATCGCGCAAAAATCGGGTCAGTCGCAGTTGTTTGGCCGGGTCCAAAGATGCCACCAGCCGATTAGATAACTGATTGAGGTTCCAAGCCTCTCGCTGGGCGCGTTCGTCGCGAGTCACGAGGGGGAGAACCGCTCGACAGAGTTGGCCGAGTTCCTCCTGACGGTATTCTGTAGCGTGGCGGATCGATTGTTCCTTGGGCCGATCGCCCCGTTCCCAGTTATAGGGAGGACTCCATTCTCGCAAGGGACGGAGGCGATCGACTTGGGTGACAATGGCGATCGCCGGTAAGTCGGTCACTTCTTTCTGTAACTCTCGTAAAAAGTCCTCATCCATTTGTAACGCTGGATCAAGGGCGGGAGTCACCAGCAAGACCAAATCCGCTTCCCGAGCGTGATCGAGCACCAGTTCTCGATAATCCTGACGACTGGCCTGTTCATAGCCTGGGGTATCCCACAACACCAGAGAGTCCCCGGTGGGAGCCTCCCAGACATAGCGACAAAGTTTGTCGGTACTGGGTAACACATCCACCAACGCGCGATCGCTCTCAAAGAGGGTATTAATCACGCTACTTTTACCCGCCCCCGTGCGCCCCACCAACAGCAGGCTCACGGGTTTTTTCTCGACGGTTTCGGCTGACTCGGCGCGATCGAGAATGTTCCGTAAGCTGTTGGTGTCGGTATGACCAAAGCGTGGCGAACTCTCGGTCTCGGCTTGACTGACATCGGGTAACGCATCCGCCCCGAATTGAGCCGTCTCCTGGCCCGCATAGAGATAAATCGCTTGTTGGGCTAAATTCCGCAGCGCCGCTTCTCGCAACAGTTGTCCCAAATTGCCCAGCAGTTCCTGAGTGGCGCGACTACTGGATTTTTGCGTCACTTGACGGGCCGCTGCCACCGCTGGATTGAAGAACCATTGCGCCCAACCCCAGACTTGACGCAGTTTGCGGGCCGAGGGTTCTATTTTCTGATAAACCTCGTAGGCTTGATAGGCTTGGCCCACGGTCACTTGTCCCAATACTGGCGAGAGTTTCTCCATCCAGCGATCGAGGTCATCCACTGTCCCGCGAATTAACCCATAGGCTTGAGGGACATAGATATTTAACAAAGGATATTTCACCTCGGGATTATAGGCATGGGCCACCGCCACCACCACCGCCTGGCCTCGTTGCCAGAACTGTTCCCAATCGTCCCAAAAGGGCGGATCATGATGGGTTTCTTGCAAAATCTCGTTTAGAGCCTCTCGCACGGCTTGAGCGGCTTCGGGATTGTTGCCATGTTCT
The DNA here is from genome assembly GCA_004299065.1 of Phormidium sp. SL48-SHIP. Classification (GTDB taxonomy): domain Bacteria; phylum Cyanobacteriota; class Cyanobacteriia; order Cyanobacteriales; family Geitlerinemataceae; genus Sodalinema. Next base: position 3,404 of record SIHH01000112.1, read on the forward strand.
TCTGCTTCGTCGCGGCTATCGACGAGCTGTTGATTGGCATCAGCAACGACGGCCTCGATTTGAGCGAGTTGGGGTTTTGTCCATTTGGCCAAAAGCCAACGCCACCCCAGAAGGATGACCAGGAAAATGGCCCAAATCCAACTGAGTCCCCAATGTTGAATTTGCCAGCCCGCTGCGACGAGAATAAACCCCACAATACCGACGAGGGGAATCGCTAACATGGTCCATTGCCAGGCTTTCAATCGTACCATCGTCACCACCTGTGAAAACTCTAGTTTAACTGCCCGATTTAACGACCCCAGACGGAGAGCCTAGACGAACTGATAGGGAACCTCCCAGGATGCCGGTTGACGGGGATTTCCCCCCAGGAAGGAGGCGGGCCAAACTTCGCCGTCGGGATCGACTTGTAGCCCCTCGTAGCCATGATCCCAGAGGTTAATAATCACCAGTTGCAGCTTCTCGTCGATCGCCACAATGGGGATCTGCTGTAAGTGAGCCTCGGTCACCTCTAGGGTTTTCAGGTTATGCAAACCGGGATAGTCGGCTTCCCGCAGGGGGACTAGACTCCAACATTCGCCGTCGTCATCTTCACCCCACCAGAGGGTTGTACCGGCTCGAATCTGTTGTTTGATATAGAGTCGGGCGCGATCGCCAATTACCTCTTGTATTGAATCAGTCATTGAATCAGCCATTGAATCAGTCGTCATTTTTTCCTGGTTAACTAAGCAACTGAGTAAATTCATCTGAATCGTCGATATCGTCGGAGACATCAACGGAGAGTTCTTGATATTTTAAGCGAGCAAAAACTCGATACTTACTAGACGATTTGGATTCACCGTCGGCGAGATCTTCAATTTCTACTAAACTATACTCAACATTTTCAGCATGAATTGCAAAGGCGATTTTGAACAATTCAAAAAAGTGAATTACCCACTGACAGTCTTCTTCAGGTAAATGTTCGTAGTAGCGAATAAGCTGAGCAATGCGCGTTTCTAAATGGATGCGAGAATGGCGACTAATTAACACCAGTTTCAGCAAAACAGCCACCAATGCTAATGGATTTCCGCAGGAGAGCATCCAGACAAAAATGGCAGACGGTTCGGTTCCGGTTTCACTGATGAGCGCATCAATCGCCCGGTTACAGGTGCGTAACCGCAGGGATTCATCAACGGGATCGTTGTGCTTATCTATATACAGTAAATCCAGCCGTTCTGAGAGACGTTGACGCAAAACTTGAGCCAAGTCTTTGTCTGACCAAGAAAAGAGCAGATATTTCTGAAGACTACGTTTAAAGTCTCTGTAACGCTGGTTTTGGGTTTGTCGTAAAAAGATGTTGGCTAGATTTTCGTAGCTGAGACTTCCTCGACGGGCCAGGATAGTTTTGATAATCCGTAGCACTTCATCCCCGAAAATCGTGGGATTGGGATGTTGTTGGTCGTCGTAGCGCACCATTTGGGCGCGGGTGATGTAAATGGCTAAGTCAAACTTGAAACGGTCTTTCAGTCGCTGAGACACGGCGCGGGCCACTTCCCGCTGTTCCATGGGATTATTGGGGTTAGAGTATTGAGGAACCAGTAAATAGGCGGTATAGCGATCGCTCCATTTGGCGGCCTCAACTTCCTCAAATTCCCCTTCTTCGTATTTGGCGGTAAAGACCTTTAGATCTTGGTAATCTTTACCATCGGTGAAAATTTGTAACCAAGCCCGGACTCGTTGTAAATGTGGGGAGAGGGTCCGCTCACGAATGGAGGGTTCTTGAAACAGTTGAACCAGCTTGGGAATAAACTTATGTTGTCGATTGGCTTCCCAATTGTTAAATAGGATGTAACAGGACCGTTTAACGGTATGACGAAACCCTGTTTCTTCGTTCGCTTCAACCAACTGTTTTAGAGACTGGAACGCCTCTAAGTTTTTGGCGTTGTTGCAGTCAATAAATAAGCCCCGAAACTCCTGTAACACATCTTCAGGCGACCAAGCTCGAACAATCTCAAGTAGATAGTTATAGACGATTTCTTGAGTTTGTTCTTGCAGATGCTCATCTGGACGGTTTGTGGCAATAAAGGGCGTAGGGCGATGGTTCGGGCGGCGCTTATCAAACATAGATTCGTTCCCCGATTAACTCAACATGGCGAGGGCGACTTGGTATTCACCTCCCTATTATTCCTTAAATCTAAGAAATCGGGGTCGCCACCGCGACCCCGAAGCTCATTTTCAGTTCTAGTTAGCGGAACATACTACTGACTGAACTATCTTCGTGAATGCGCCAAATGGTCTCACCCAGGACATTAGCAACGGAGAGGACCTTGAGTTGGTCAAACATCCGTTCTGGGGGAATGGGGATGGTATTGGTGACAATCACTTCTTCAAACACGCCACTGGAGAGTCTCTCCACGGCTGGTGGCGAGAAGACGGCGTGGGTGGCGCAGGCGTACACCTGGCGAGCGCCCTCTTTACGGAGGAGTCGCGCTCCTTCGCTGATGGTTCCGCCGGTGTCAATCATATCATCGACGAGAACAGCCGTTTTACCCCGCACATCTCCGATGACATTTAAGACTTCGGCGACATTATGAGCTTGGCGGCGCTTATCAATAATCGCCAGGGGGGCATCATTGAGTTTTTTGGCAAACGCTCTCGCTCGCGCAACTCCCCCAACATCGGGTGACACCACCACAATGTCGTTGAGCTGCTTATTTAACAGATAGTTAATCAGAACGGGAGACCCATAGACATGATCGACGGGAATATCGAAATATCCCTGTATTTGCGCGGAGTGTAAGTCCATGGCTAGGACTCGGTTGGCTCCGGCTTCGACCATTAGGTTGGCAACGAGTTTAGCGGTGATTGATTCTCGTCCAGCGGTTTTGCGGTCAGCGCGAGCGTAGCCATAATATGGCAATACGGCGGTCACTTGACGCGCGGAAGCCCGACGACAGGCATCGATGACGATCAGTAACTCCATGAGATGATCGTTCACCGGATGACAGACGGGCTGAATTAGATAGACATCACAGCCTCGAATCGACTCCTGAATCTGCACATATAGCTCGCCATCGGCGAAGCGCTTGCGTACCATCGGACCGAGATCGATTCCGAGGTAACGGGCCACTTCTTGAGATAGCGGCAGGTTGGCAGACCCAGAGAATAGCCTTAATCGATTGTTATCGACAACAGAGAGTAAGGAAGGCTGAAGCGATAGAGTTGCAGAACGGCTCACAGCGAACCCTCGACGGCACATTAGTTTAAGGCAATATTATCATTGCAACCGCCGATTTGTTCGGGAATTTATGGGGTTTGGGGGATATTTTCAAGAGAATCTCAGATTGGATCGCTCTGAAATACTTTCATAGTCGGGGTTTGAGTGAATTTTTGAGTTAATCTTAAGTTGAGCGATTTTTGGCCTGAGCTGGGTCAATCACGGCGATCGCCCCCCCGATAACCCCCTCTCCCCAAAGGCAGTACAATGGATGGGTGACCCCCAGCACAATTTATCGATAGGAGCCAGCCTCTCCGCGTCTTATGCTCGTTAGTGATGATTTATTGCTGTATTACCAACGGTGCGATCGGCGGGCATTTTTAGATGTGTTCGGTGACTCGGGCGATCGAGATCCCCTCGATGACTTTTTGCTCAAGCTGCGTCAGGATAGCCGCTGTCATCGTCAGGAGGTCTTAGCTCAATATGACTATCACCGCCCCCATTGGTCGGGCGATGATTGGTATGGCGCGACTCAGGCGACGCTGGAGTTGATGGAACAGGGGGTTGAGTCGATTTATCGCGGTGTTCTCTCGGCTCCTTGGCTTCCGGGAGTTCACCTGCTCTCGAAACCCGATTTATTGGTTCGCCATCCGGGATCCTCCCAGTTTGGAGATTGGATATATGTTCCCCATGATATTCGCTTCGGAAAACGCCCCAAACTCGATTATCAGATTGTTGGGGCGTTTCATGGGTTAGTCCTGTCGCTGCTACAAGGAGTTTGGCCAGACACGACGGAGCTGGTGTTACGGGGTCGTAAGCCTCACGCGGTGGATTTCCCGAAACGAGTCCCGGAAATGCAGCAGCTTCTCTATGACTGTATTGTCACGTTACGCGGATCACAAACGCCGGAGTTATTTTTGTCGCGGCAAAAATGCAATCTCTGTCACTGGTATAGTGCTTGTCATCAGGTCGCTGAGTCCGAGCGTCATTTATCGTTGATTCCGGGGGTCACGCCGAGTCGTTATGACCAATTGCAAGGGATGGGGATCACGAGCCTGTCCAGCTTAGCTAACGCGCCGCGATCGCAGTTAAAGATGGCTTTCGGGGCGGAGGCGGGAAATCAACTGGCCCAACAGGCCATGGCCTCGTATGAACAACAGCCCTTATTGCGAGATGGTGCGATGACTCATCTGCTCGCATCCCCAGGAAATCACTGGTTAGCGGCTCCCCATCCGGCGATCGAAATCCATTTTGATATCGAAGCCGAACCCGATTTAGACTTAGATTTCCTGCTGGGGGCGTTGGTGATTGACCATCGACATCAGAGTCAGACCTATTATGGATTTATGGCTAAAAATCCTGAGGAAGAAGGCAGGATTTGGCAGCAGTTTTTAGCTCTAATGGAATCCTACCCGGACGCGCTAATTTTTCATTTTTGTGATTACGAAGTTAAAACAATTCAACGACTGGCGCGGCTGTATAAAACCCCGAAATATCGCTATCAAGCGCTCGTTAATCGTTGTGTCGATATTCATTGGTGGGTGACCCACTCAAGCATTCTCCCGGTGGAAAGTTACGCCCTCAAACCCATTGCTCGTTGGCTGGGGTTTCACTGGCGCAATCCTCAAGCCAATGGCGCCCAATGTATTTGTTGGTACAACGAATGGCTCACGGATCAAGATCCCAAGTGTTTAGAGGCGATTCTGGAGTATAACGAGGATGATTGTTGCGCAACCTATGAACTCAAAACTTGGCTATATCAGTTCCTGAAGCCTTACTACCTTGGGGCGATTGGCCAGGATTTAGCCATGAAGAACGGCTGATTGATCATTGACAATCAAGAATGAACAAGTCGCGATTCTCCCTCGAAGATGAGCGAGTCTCAATTGTCAGCCAGGGTGAGCGATTGACAGGTAACTCCAGCAAAGCCGATCGCCATTTTGGGGGAGGGGGTGTGATTTTGATCATATGCAGTCCCCGACTTTAACAATACCATAGGCCCTAGACACTGGCCTTAGTATCTCGGTCTGCCCCGTTACACCCGCTCTTAGGGACATGGTAAACCACCCCATCTTCTGCTCCGATTCCACCGACTCGATCCCCGATATCGAGTATTTCAACACTATGTCCGATCCAATTGACCCGCAACCCTCTCCCGCTCCTGTCTCCGAAACCTTGATGCAGGATATCTCCTGGGAAGTTCTTGTTCAGCTCATTACCAGCACCGCCGCCGTCACCGGACGGGATTACTACCCCGTTCTCGCAGAACAGCTAACAGCAGCCCTTGATGTCAAATATGCCATTATCGGCGAGATTTGCCAATGGGACAGCAAGGGACCGCAACGGGTGCGATCGCTGTGTTTCTGGGACGGTCAAGGAGCGGTCGATAACTTCGAGTATGATCTCAGCGGGACCCCTTGCGGCCAACTATTAGAACAGGCCAGTAACTCTGACCAAGACTTGAGCTTCTGTTGCTTTCGGGAGGAAGTGCAACGGTCCTTTCCTGATGACGTTAACCTCACCAAACTTGAGGCGGAATCCTATCTGGGGGTGGCGTTGCTCGATCCCGAAACCCATCAACCGATTGGCCATATCTGTATTTTAGATGACCGTCCCCTCTCAGAACAAAAGCGTCAGCAAGCCGAAATTGTCCTCAGCGTCTTAGGGACACGAACCGTCGCCGAACTGAAGCGAGAACAAGCCGAACGACGGGAAGGGGAGAAAATCAAACAACTTGAATCTGCTTTAGCCGAATTACAATACACTCAGTCAAAATTAGTTCAAATCGAGAAAATATCCAGTTTAGGGCAGTTAGTGGCTGGGGTCGCTCATGAAATCAATAACCCCCTCGGTTGTATCACCGGAAATCTGGTTCATACCGCCGATTACGCCGCCGATCTCCTGGAACATTTAAGCTTATATCAACAACATTACCGCCAAACTCCCCCAGAACTAAGCGAACATGCTGAGGACATCGATATTGATTATCTCAAGGAAGATTTCCCGCTGATTGTCGATTCCATGAAAGTCAGCGTCGATCGCATCCAAGAGATTGTCTCCTCCCTACGTCAATTTTCACGACTCGATGCCGAAGAAACCCTCTGTGATGTCCATGAAGGGTTAGATAGCACCTTGGTGGTATTACGACATCGCCTCAAAGCCAATTCCGAACGGCCCGAAATTAAGGTCATGAAGGATTATAGCGAGCTTCCCAAAATTCCGGCCCGGCCCGGACAACTCAATCAGGTGTTTATGAATCTCCTTAGCAACGCCATTGACGCTGTCGAAGAAGGAAATCAAGGCTTAAGTTATAGCAAGATTCAAGAAAATCCCAACATCATCGCCATTCGCACCCAATATCTACAAGATGACGAAGGCGATCGCATCGCCATTTGTATCGCCGACAATGGGGCCGGGATTTCCCTTGATGTCCAATCGCGACTGTTTGAAACCTTCTTTACCACCAAAGATGGAGAACGAGGAACCGGCTTAGGTCTATCCCTAAGCCGGCAAATTATTACCGAGAATCATGGGGGAAGCCTCACCTTTGACTCCACCCCCGGTCAAGGGACAGAGTTTATCATCGAATTACCCGTTTCCGCAGCTGACAAGGTTTAGAGATAACTGT
>SIHH01000112.1:10324-12578 GCA_004299065.1 Phormidium sp. SL48-SHIP
GAGTTTATCATCGAATTACCCGTTTCCGCAGCTGACAAGGTTTAGAGATAACTGTGAGATAACTGTCCCTTCTTAACGGTTCAGGTTCACGCCAGCCTCAATCATTCATCAACACCTGTTGAAGAAACACCCACTTATCGGCGACTTCCTCAATGCGTTTGCTAGTGGGTTTACCGGCCCCATGGCCCGCCTTGGTTTCAATGCGGATTAACAGCGGCTTCTCCCCCGCATCGGCCGCTTGTAGGGCCGCCGCAAACTTGAAACTATGACCCGGAACCACGCGATCGTCATGGTCTCCCGTAATAATCAAAGTCGCCGGGTAAGCCGTCCCAGACTGGACCCGATGCAGGGGAGAATAGCCATAGAGGGCCTTAAACTCCTCCGCATCATCGGGGGACCCATAATCCGAACACCAGGCCCAGCCGATGGTGAACTTGTGGAAGCGCAACATATCCAACACTCCCACTTCGGGAATGGCCGCCGCAAACAAGTCGGGCCGTTGCGTCATACAGGCCCCCACCAACAAGCCGCCGTTACTTCCGCCACCAATGGCCAGTTTCTCAGACCGAGTATAGCCTTGGTCAATCAGCCATTCGGCAGCGGCGATGAAATCATCAAAGACATTCTGTTTATTCTCTTTAATTCCCGCCTGGTGCCAGGCTTCGCCATATTCCCCGCCACCCCGTAGATTGGGGATGGCCAGAACGCCGCCGAGTTCCATCCAGACAAGCTGACTGACGGAAAAACTCGGGGTGAGGGAGATGTTAAAGCCACCGTAGCCATAGAGATAGGTGGGGTTGTTCCCGTTACAGACTAATCCCTGTTTGTGGGTGATAAACATGGGAATGCGAGTTCCATCTTGGCTGTGATAGAAGACTTGGCGGGTTTCGTACTCCTCTGGGTTAAAGTCCACTGTTGGCTGGCGGAAGAGGCGACTCTCGCCAGTAGTAAGGTCGTAGCGATAGATGGTGGTGGGGGTGGTGAAGCCGGTGAAGGCGTAAAAGGTTTCGGTATCGCTGGCTTTACCGCCAAAGCCGCCAACAGAGCCAATTCCGGGGAGGTCGATATCTCCGAGAAACTCGCCACTGAGGCGAAAGCGTTTCACCTGAGAGCGAGCATCTTTGAGGTATTCCACCACAAATTGATGGTTGAGGAGACTGACGCCTTGTAGGACATCTTCGGCTTCGGGGATAACGGTTTGCCGATCGCCGCCGGGGAGGTCTAAGGCAATGAGACAATAGCGAGGGGCGTTAAAGTCGGTGGTTAACCAGAGGCGATCGCCTTCGTTGCCCACCACATCATAGCGGGCTTCCCAGGTGTTGATCAATTCCACCACCGGCGCGTCGAGTTGTGGTGATGTGGGGGTTTGTAAGTCTTGGTAGAAGACGAGGTTTTTCGGTTCCGTTCCCCGCCAGACGGAGATGATGAGATAGCGGCCATCGTCGGTGACATCGCCGCTAAATCCCCATTCTTTCTCGTCGGGCCGTTCATAGATGAGAACGTCCTCGCTTTGGGGAGTTCCGCGACGGTGGTAATAGAGTTTTTGGAAGTAGTTAATGTCTTCGTATTGACTCTCTTCTTGGGGGCGATCGTAGGCGCTATAGTAGAAGCCTTGATTGTCGTGAGTCCAGGCGGCCCCGGAGAACTTACTCCACTTCACCTCGTCGCTGAGATCGTCGCCGCTGTCGATGTTGCGAATACGCCAGGTTTTCCAGTCGGAACCGGACTCTGAGAGGGAGTAAGCTAGCCAGTGGCCATCGGGAGAAATGGCGTAACCGGTTAGGGCCACGGTTCCATCGTCGGAGAGTTGGTTGGGATCAAGGAGAACGCGGGGATCGCCGTCGAGGTGATCGAGGACGTAGAGGACGTTTTGGTTTTGTAGGCCGTCGTTTTTGAAGTAGAAGTAGCGATCGCCTTCTTTGAAGGGAATCCCGTATTTTTCGTAGTTCCAGAGTTGAGTGAGTCGCGCTTTGAGGCGATCGCGATCGGGATTTTTCGTCAGAAAACCAAAGGTTAGCTCATTTTGCGCTTCAATCCAAGCCCGAGTTTCTTCGGAGTCGGAGTCTTCTAACCAACGATAGGGGTCGGGAATTTCGAGGCCATGATAAGTATCAACTTGGTCACTTTGTCGTGCTTGAGGATAGGTAAATGTCATAAGTTTTTAACGGTAAAGGGTGAACAAACAAAACTAATTTTGTGGGCAATTCAAACAACAAAATCAGATTTTGTAGGGGCGAATAATGGGGCGAATAAT
>SIHH01000460.1 GCA_004299065.1 Phormidium sp. SL48-SHIP
TGCGGATCGCCCCCAGACGCTGACCCCGCTTGGGCCATGATCTCAAACTGGCGTTCAAGTTGCGGATACGTCTGAGGCGATAAGGGTAATTCCAGGGACATCTCCTGTAACTGACGCTGATCCGCCAACCCCATCCCATAGGCCGAGAGAACCCCCGCATAAGGATGGAGGAAAATGGTTGAAATCCCCAAGGCTTCAGCAATCAAACAAGCGTGTTGTCCTCCCGCCCCGCCAAAACAGCAGAGAGTATAGTTGGAGACATCATAGCCCCGTTGTAGAGAGATTTTCTTAATCGCATTGGCCATAATCTCCACGGCGATCGCCAGAAACCCTGAAGCCACCGCCTCGGGATGGCGTTCATCCCCCGTCGCCGCGTGAATCTCCTGGGCCAAGGCCTGAAACTGCTGACGAACCACCTCCGCATCCAGCGGTTGATTTCCGTCGGGGCCAAACACCGCTGGGAACAACTGGGGTTGCAGTTTCCCCAACATGACATTGCAATCGGTGACGGTGAGAGGCCCCCCCCGTCGATAGGCCGCCGGGCCAGGATTCGCCCCCGCCGAGTCAGGACCGACGCGATAGCGAGATCCATCAAAATGCAAAATACTTCCACCACCAGCAGCGACGGTATGCACCGCCATCATCGGGGTTCGCAGCCGCACCCCGGCCACTTCCGTCTCAAACTCCCGTTCATATTCAACGGGTCCCTCGCGATCGCCGGCATAATGGGCCACATCCGTGGAGGTTCCCCCCATATCAAAGCTGACAATCTTGAAAAACCCGGCGCGACGACTGGTTTGAACCGCACCAACAATCCCCCCAGCCGGACCCGAGAGAATACTATCTTTTCCCTGAAAGTCTTGGGCCGCCGTCAAGCCGCCATTGGACTGCATAAACTGTAAGCGGGGGTCACTGGGGGAGGAAAACAGCCGGCGACTGACTTGTTCGACATAGCGGCGTAGAATCGGCGAGAGATAAGCATCGACAACGGTGGTATCGCCGCGACTGATGAGTTTAATCAGGGGACTGACGTGATGAGAACGGCTAATTTGCGTAAAGCCAATCTCAGCGGCGATGGCCGCAATGCGATCTTCATGGTCAGGATAGCGGTAGCCGTGGGTGAGGGCGATCGCACAACTGCGAATCCCATCGTCATAGGCCTGTTGCAATTGGGGTCTCAGGGCCGCTATATCGAGGGGTTTGAGGCAGGTTCCATCAGCGTGATAGCGTTCTTCGGCTTCTAGGATGCGATCGCACAACAGACTCGGTAACTGAATCTGACGGGCAAAAATATTGGGACGATTTTGGTAACCAATCCGCAGTGCATCCCGGAATCCCTCGGTGACAACCAACACCGTGCGATCGCCTTTACGTTCTAATAAAGCATTGGTGGCGACGGTGGTTCCCATACGCACTTCAGCAATTTCCTCATCAGGAATTGCCGCCTCCGGGTCCAGTTGCAAGAGATCTCGAATCCCCTGTACCGCTGCATCTGCATAACGTTCAGGGTTCTCTGAGAGAAGTTTATGGGTCACGATACGGCCATCGGGGCGTTGGGCGACAATATCGGTAAAGGTCCCCCCGCGATCGATCCAAAACTGCCAACGCGCTGAGTGGGTCATGATGGAACTCCTATGGGATGCTATGAGATGAAGCCATGAGAAACCGGTGATCTCAATCAACCCGTTTCACTGAGGAATTGTCCACAATTATACGGGTAGGTGCGATCGG
>SIHH01000461.1 GCA_004299065.1 Phormidium sp. SL48-SHIP
ATGAAAATTGCGATCGCCCAACTCAACCCAACCATTGGAGATTTGCCTGGAAATGCCCAACAAATCCTAGATGCAGCCCAAAAAGCAGCCCACAAGGGTGCATCTATTTTATTAACCCCAGAATTGTCTCTTTGTGGCTATCCACCTCGGGATTTACTCCTCGATCCCGGTTTCATTGACGCAATAGAAGAACAGTTAACGCAGTTAGCGCAACAACTCCCCAGTCAGCTTCACGTTTTGGTGGGAACAGTGCAACGAAATCCTCAGGCCCATCAGGGGGGAAAACCTCTCTATAATAGTATCGCCTGTTTGACTGGGGGACAGGTGACACAGCACTTTCATAAACGACTGCTTCCCACTTATGATGTTTTTGATGAACATCGCTATTTTGAACCCCATTCTCAGAGTCATCATGTCACCGTCAGCGATAATAATCGCAGCTATCGTATTGGCGTAACCATTTGTGAGGATATTTGGAATGATGAAGAGTTTTGGAGTCAACGTCACTATGCTTGCAATCCTCTGGCGGATTTAGCGGATGCACAAGTGGACCTAATTGTCAATCTTTCCGCTTCTCCCTACACCGTAGAAAAACAACAATTGCGAGAGTCGATGTTATCTCATGCGGCGCGTCGCTATCAGGTTCCCATTCTTTATGTGAATCAGGTGGGGGGAAATGATGATCTGATTTTTGATGGTCGCAGTGTGGCCTTTAATGGAGATGGACGTTTGGTGTATCGTGGGCGAGGTTGTGAGACGGATTTTGCCCAGTTGCAGTTAACAGAAACAGGATTGAGTCAGGGGGAAGTGGTTCCCCTTCCCGATTGTCGAGAGGCGGAAATTTGGGCCGCGTTGGTGTTGGGGGTGCGGGATTATGTGCGTAAATGTGGCTTTTCTAAGATTGTTTTAGGATTAAGTGGCGGAATTGACTCGTCACTGGTGGCGGCGATCGCCGCTGAAGCGGTGGGTGGGGAAAATGTGTTGGGGGTGTTGATGTCGTCTCCCTATACCTCTGAGGGTTCGGTGACGGATGCGATCGCCTTGGCTAAGAATTTAGGGATTCAAACTCAGCATCTTTATATTGAAGCTGCGATGAGGAGTTTTGACGCGACTCTCGCGGATTTATTTGCGGGAACCGAGTCGGGAGTGGCGGAAGAAAATCTGCAATCGCGCATTCGTGGAACCCTACTGATGGCGATTTCCAATAAGTTAGGCTATTTGTTGATTTCTACGGGGAACAAGTCAGAAATGGCGGTGGGGTATTGCACCCTTTACGGAGATATGGATGGCGGTTTGGCGGCGATCGCCGATGTTCCCAAAACTCAGGTTTATGCACTGTGTCGTTGGCTAAATCACCGTCAATCTGGGGTTGAGGTGATTCCTGAAACCGTGATCAGCAAACCCCCCAGCGCGGAACTCAAACCCAATCAAACCGATCAGGATTCCCTTCCCCCTTACGATGAACTCGATGACATCCTGCATCGCTTTGTGGAACAACACCAATCGGCGACAGAAATTGTGGCGGCGGGATATGCGCGGGAAACCGTCGATCGCGTCATTAAACTTGTCTCTCGCGCCGAGTTTAAACGCCGTCAAGCAGCGCCAGGGTTAAAGATTACCGATCGCGCCTTTGGAACTGGCTGGCGAATGCCGATCGCCTCTCGTCGTGGGGATATCCGTTAAGCTACGATTAACCCATCGAATCCTGATTTGGGGGATAAACTATGT
>SIHH01000462.1 GCA_004299065.1 Phormidium sp. SL48-SHIP
GTCACGTCGTGGGTCAGGGACAGTGGCACTTTGACCGCATCCTCAGGTCAAAATCCAGCCAAGACTCTGCCGAAACCAGCGCCAGGGGCCTCGATGCGCTCTGGCTGCCTTTCCACCCCAACACCCTAGCGACCTATCCCGGTCGCTTTAATACTCCCAACTTCTTTTATGCCAGTGGGGGAGAGGATAACGACGAATTATTTTTAGTCAACCCCACCAATGCTGAACGGGAACCCATTGGTCAACTGGCTGATAGCGCCTTTGCCTTATCTCGCAACAGTGATGGGGATTTATTTTATACCGACACAAATACCGTAGACGACGGGATTACCGTCTATAAATTCGACTTTGAGACCGGAAACAATCAGGAGATTGGAAGCTTTAACCCTACAACTCGAGGAGATGATGATCCAATCTCAGGCGACCTAAGCAACAACAATGATCGGATTGTCAAATTAGGGCAATCCCAAGATGGACGCATCTACGGCATGGGCTTCAGGAACCGGGTTCTCTATGCCATTGACCCTGATAACGTCACCGATGGTGAAGTCGGTGTTCAAGAGATCGGTATTACTGGAATTGGTCGCGGTGGTGGTGACATCGCCTTTGACCCAGACAATGAGAATGTTTTCTTCATCACGGCTCGCCAAGGCTCGTCGAATGATTACGAACTCTACCGGGTGGAGTTATCCTTCGATGCTGACAATCAGATCAGCAGCGCCACTGGACAACAAGTTGGCATTATCCTCAATGAGGACGAGGAGGCGATCAATGGACGTGCAGGCGCCTTAGGCTTTGGAGCTGACAATAATCTCTACTTCAACGCCGAGTCAGTCATGTACCGCTTAGACCGTGAGCAGCTCTCGGCCCGAGGTACGGACAACTTGCCAGCGGTGAGAATTGGAGATATCGGTGAGCCTATCTCAGACTTCGCCAGCCTACCACAAGCCTCCGTAGCCTTGAATGTGACGGTGGAGAAGGATGCCGACGCTGAGTCGGTTAATGCTGGCGGAACCGTTAATTACGAAGTCACCATTGAAAACCAGGGCATCACCGACCCCAAGACGAATCAAATTAGCGACGGAACCATCCCCGACATCCAAGTCTCAGACCCTCTCCCCGATGGTATTGAGAGTTTTAGCTGGACGCGCCAGATTCTCAATGCTGATGGTGACGTGGTGAGTAGCACCAGTGGCAGCGGCCCACTGTCCGATACCTTCGACCTAGAAGCCAATCAACGGGCGGTGTACCAAGTCGAAGCCACCGTCAGCAGTTTACCCAGCGGTGATTCAATTCAAAATACGGCTAGGGTCCGAGTGCCTGGATTTGGGATCGTTGACCCCAATAATTCCGATCGCCTCCTCCCGGAAGTCACCGCAACAGATTCGATTGAGATTGGCAACCAACCCCCAGAAGTTGATGATGGCTTAGTCACAACTCCCCCCGGTGAAGTCACGGCGGTCGATGTCCTATTTGGCAGCGACGATGGAACCATCGAACGGTACGTCATCGACACCATCCCCGAGGGCGGTGTGTTGCGAGTCAATGGTCGAGAAATCGGTCGGGGGGATAGCATCAGTGCCGATGAGTTAGATCAGTTGGTGTTTGATGCCAACGATAACTTCGATGGGTCCAGCTTTACCTATCGGGCCATTGATAACCAAGGAGAAGCCTCAGAACCGGGAGAGATTACCCTCAACAGTCCGCCTCAGGTCACCGGAGGCGAAG
>SIHH01000463.1 GCA_004299065.1 Phormidium sp. SL48-SHIP
TTCCCTACTTCCCAATTGCCCAATTCACCTGACGCAAAATCCCCCGCAACATGGCGACTTCCTGGGATGAGGGATGGGCGCGATTGTGGAGACGGCGGAACTTCTCCATACGGGCGTTGGCGGTGTGGGGATAGAGATATCCTACCTTCAGCAACAGGTCTTGCAAATCCTCATAATAGGCTTCCATGGCCTCAATGGGCGCCTCCCCCTCCTCCGGTGGCCTCTCACTTAATTCCTGATGTTCCAATGACCCTGGTTCCCCAGCCAAGTTATACAGTTCATAGGCACAAATCGCCACGGATTGCGCCAAATTCAATGACGCATAACTCGCCGTCGAGGGAATCCGCGCGAAGCGTTGGGCCAGATTCAATTCCTCGTTACTCAAACCCCGGTCTTCCCGCCCAAACACTAAGGCGGACGGAGTCCCCAACAGCCAGGGTAAGACTTGCCGGGGATGTTCCAAGTCCGTGGGTAAACTGCGGTTTCGCGCCGTCGTGGCCACCACCCGCTGACAGCCTTGTAAGGCCTCAGCTAAACTAGACAGATGAACGGCCCCCTCTAAAATCTCCTGGGCATGAACGGCCATCTGTCGCGCTTCATCACAGAGCGGGTCACATTGGGGATTGACCAGCAACAAACGGCTCAACCCCAAATTTGCCATAATCCGGGCAACAGACCCCACGTTCAACGGGCCAGCGGGTTCTACGAGAACAATTGAGATGGGGGAGAGGGCGGTGGCAGTCATGGCACAGGGACGAGGGGGTCAGTAGAAGGTTAACCAGAGGGTTAAACAGAACGTATCGACGGCGATGGGACGAAAACACACAAAGTCCAACTTACCGCAAAAGGTCTGTCCTGTTTGTGGTCGTCCCTTTGAGTGGCGCAAGAAATGGGCCAATTGCTGGGATGAGGTGAAATACTGTTCTGAACGCTGTCGGCGACGCCGCTAGAGACGTTGCGCCCCTCTCCGTTGAGCCTGGCCCCTAGAAGAATCTGGAAAATCCCTGTATAATCCCCTTGCGATGGAGTCCCCCCAACTCAGACATCGCCAGTCAACCTCAATCGATTGTCTGAATCTGTCCAAATCTGTCTTTATTTGTCCCAATTATCTGTCTTATGTCCAATACCTACCGCGTCACCCTACATCACCAAGGCGAAACCCACACCATCGAGGTTCCTGAGTCGGAAACTATCCTCAAAGTCGCTCATGACCAAAATATTGAGCTGCCCAGTTCCTGTTATGCGGGAGTTTGTACCACCTGTGCGGCTAAAATCCTAGAAGGCGAAGTGTCTCAAGATGAGGGAATGGGCGTCAGTCCGGAACTGCAAGCCGAAGGCTATGCGCTTCTGTGTGTCTCTTATCCTAAATCGGATTTGGTGATTGAGACGGAGAAGGAAAACGAGGTCTACCAACAGCAGTTTGGTCAAGGGTAATCAGACCCCTATCTTGTGGCATATTTTTGCCATTTTGTCAAGTCTTTACGGTAAATTCGTTATGACGACCCATTTTATCAGTGCCGAGTTTGATGCCAACGAGTCGCCGCAACAACTCCAGCGGGAGATTGAGGCGGAGTTAGAGAAACGCGGTGACCCCCTCCGCTGGGCGGTGACGGACGCGAACCCGGACACGGGCAAGGTTCAAGTTGAGGCGGTAGTCACCCGCCAGGATTAACAGGGATTGCCCGAAGCACCCCACCCCGCAGGGCGAACAGCCGTTCGCCCCTAC
>SIHH01000464.1 GCA_004299065.1 Phormidium sp. SL48-SHIP
CCGGAGGAAGTCCGAATAGCTTTAGGTCTGATTCTGGTGTAGAGATATTCATCACTGACCCCTGTTTTTCGGTTTTTAGACTATAGAGCAATCAACCCAGAGAATCAAGTCTCCCGTAGGCGTTCGTTAACATAAGCTCAAACCGCCGCTGAAGTCGGGGCGGCCATCTGGGGTACAATCAGAGCAACGGAGATAACCAGATGGGGCGGAAGTACGTTGTCTACATATACAGGTCGTTATCAAAGCCGGTTTTTTAACTTTGTTGCCGAACAGTCGCTACGGTTGGGCAACGCCACCGCCAAAGCCGCCCGTCATGTTCGCTTTGCGGCCACAACTGCGGTTCAAACCGTACTATATCCTGTTTACGCCCTATTTCAGACCGCCCGTCGTCTCGATCGCCAAGTTCGAGGCGGCCAGCGTCAGCAAACCCCTCTCCCTCCCGCCGATGGTCCCATTCAGGAGATCCTCGAAAACGTCGCCCGCCTCAACGTCACCTCCCAACAACCGATTCAAGCCCTGGCCAGTTCCTGTTCTGATGGACATTTGGTACTGATTACCCCTGACAATCAGGTTCTCGATCTCCTCACTCGCGAACAACAAGACGATCTCGATCAGCAGCTTCTCCAAGCCATCGCCGGCTATTGGCATCAAACCCTCAAAGCCGTTCGTCCCGCTCCGAAACCCTATCCGGTGCGAGTCTTTCATCGAGCGATGCGTTGGGTGCAACGCAGTCCCCTGGCTCTATCCCTGAACTTGTTTCAGGAAACGGACCTCGTACAACCGGTCCCCAAGCCTCGGCCCGATTCCCCACGAGAGAGCCAACCCTCGGCGTTATCTCCTCAAGCCGTGGCCCTCATCGATCGCCACATCGCCTATCTCGAAAACGAGTATCTCCTCCCCATCGTCGAGGAACCTGAACCCGTTTGGGTTAAAGTTGGTCTGCTGGTACAAGCGGCGATCGCCTATTTCTTTGGCGACAACAACAACGACAACGAGGCCCAGACAGGCTTGAATCCCGCAACCGCTTCAGCGTCTGCTGAGTCCTTAACAGGAGATAACTCGCCCCAACTGACCGCCGGTGGTGGGGCCATGAAACGCCACTCAAACCGGGTCGCTGTCACCGCCAACACATCGAATCACGCCCGATTCTACCACCGCATTCAAGACCTCATCGAAGGGGCGATCGCCTACTTCTTAAACCTCGACAGTCCCCGCCACCCCAAGCAACGCCGCAACTTACAGGCTAACCCCAACCGGGGCGATCGGACCCTCCCCGATCCCTGGGATACCCCAGAACTCGCGGCCCAATACCCCTTTGGCATCATCGCCGCCGCCACCGCCGCCATCCCTCTCCCAGACAGCGTCAGCTTCAACAATCCCTTCGGGGAGTTTCCGACAACCGCCATCAACCCGAACCCTCCAGGAGATCTCGCCTATCCTCAAGCCCCCAAATCTGGCAAGCCGCAAGTCGTTCAGCCTTCCAATCGGGCCATGACCCCCTCCTCAATCTGGGAAACCTCTGGAGATATGCATACTGTGGCCGCCTACTCCCAGGATGAATGGCAACCCGAGTTTAAACCTGAGTGGATCGAAACCTATGTGAATGATGTTCATTATGTCCGCCATCCCTTGGAAATAGTCCTACATTGGCTCGATACTCTCTTGTTGAAACTTGAAACTTGGGTGATTCGACTTTGGAAACGGTTGTTTTAAAGAAGGGAATAGG
>SIHH01000465.1 GCA_004299065.1 Phormidium sp. SL48-SHIP
TTCCCTGTTCCCTGTTCCCTGTTCCCTATTCCCTGTTCCCTGTTCCCTGTTCCCCATTCCCTGTTCCCTGTTCCCTGTTCCCTGTTCCCTGTTCCCCATTCCCTGTTCCCTGTTCCCTGTTCCCCTCATCCCCTAAAATACCCCTATCCCCAAACAACAAACCCATGACCGACAAACTGCGAGTTTACGTCCCCCCCCATCCCCTGATCCAAAACTGGCTCACCATGGCTCGTGAAGCCTCCACCCCGCCGGTTCTCTTTCGTACCGCCATGACCGAACTCGGGCGTTGGCTGACCTACGAAGCCATCCGTGAGTGGATTCCCACCCAACAGGTGAGCGTACAAACGCCCCTCGCCCCCGCCCAAGGAACCATTGTTCGCTCCGATATCCCCATCGCGATCGCCCCCATCCTTCGAGCCGGCCTCGCTCTCCTCCCAGGAATGCAAGAGGTCCTTCCCGCCGCCACCATCTATCACCTGGGGATGGTTCGCAACGAAACCACCCTCGAAGCCAGTTGTTACCTCAACACCCTCCCCGCCGAATTTCCCCCCGACTTACATCTGCTAATTAGCGAACCCATGCTGGCCACCGGCGGAACCCTCGACCAAACCCTAGAATTACTCATGGACCGGGGCTTAACCAGCGATCGCCTCCGCATCGTCTCCATCGTCGCCGCCCCACCCGCCCTGCAAAAACTCAACGATCGCCACCCCGGCCTGGTCATCTATTCAGCTACCATCGACGAAGGCATCGACGATCGCGGCTTCATCATTCCCGGCCTCGGCGACGCCGGCGATCGCAGCTTTGGCACCGACTAAGCCCCCAATCGCCCCAAGCCCCCCACAGCCACCACCTGGCCCTAAAAATGCTAAACTGACACACAGCGATCGCATAGCATGACGTAGCATAACGAGGACAACATCACGGTGAGTAATCGAAACGGGTTTACAGGTGGATTCTTAGCCGGAGCCATCTTCGGCAGTGTCGTTGGCGGTGTCCTCGGCTCCGTTCTAGCAACACGCACCAGCCAAAATGGCCCCAAAGATGACAACAGCCACAATCGGCTTCCTGAACGGGACAACAACGCCGTTCTCAACCCCGAAAACATGGAATCCGCCCGACGCAACCTCGAAGACAAAATCGCCCAACTCAACGACACCATCGACGACGTTCGCGAACAACTCCACGTCGTCAACCGTCAAGAACAACCCACCAGCAGCGATCGCCCCCTCAACACCCTCGACGAAAACTAGGACAACCGCCACACCCTCCCCTCAGGCGATCGACTACAATAGCAACAGATATCTCACTCCGAGACGCACATCTCGCCCCAGATATCAAGTAATTGTAAAAAAAATACACAAATAAACCGTCTAACAATGGAATCCATCGTCTTGCTTCTCGCCCAAACCCTAGTTACCTTCTTCAACATCTACTTCGCCCTCCTCATCATCCGCATCCTCCTAACCTGGTTTCCCAACGTCGATTGGTCGATGCCTCCCCTAGCCATCCTCAGCCAACTCACAGACCCCTACCTCAACATCTTCCGGTCCATCATCCCCCCCATCGGCGGCATCGACTTCTCCGCCATCCTAGCCATCCTACTCCTACAAGTCGTCCAATCCATCGTCCCCAGCCTCCTCATGTCCCTCGTTTAACCCCAACCCAACCAGAAACCGAGTGAGGTCAGACACTCAGTGTTTTTGCAAACACCCGGTGTCAAG
>SIHH01000113.1 GCA_004299065.1 Phormidium sp. SL48-SHIP
GCGAAAATACTTGGGGGGTTGCCCCCTGGGAAGATAGCTCAGTGCCAGGTTAATATTTCTGAAAAAGGCTCCCTGAGAATGGGGGTCTTTTTTGGTTTTCGGGGCTAGAGTAGGGGCGCAAGATGTTCCCCTACTCTTTGGGATTGAGGTTTTTAGTCCAGTTGGCGGCCGGTGAGTTCGACGAAGATATCTTCTAGGTTGGATTCACGAGCCATCATACCGGTGCGATCGCCCTGCTGGTTGATATAGTGATTGGCTTGCTCCAAATTGGTAAAAAACTGGCTTTGAAGGCCGTCGGAGGTCTGCTTCACCACTACTCCTTCACCATGGTTATGCCGTAACTCGTCAAGGGTTCCGAGTTCGATGAGTTGACCATTGTCGAGAATGCCGATGCGATCGCACAGATATTCCACTTCCTCCATATAATGGGTTGTCAACAGCATGGTCATCCCCTGATCCTTGAGATCCAAGAGAATTTCCCAAAGACGGCGACGAGTTTGAGGATCTAACCCCACTGTGGGTTCATCGAGAAATAAAATTTCCGGCTGATGTAGGAGCGATCGCGCGATCTGTAACCGCCGCTTCATCCCCCCAGAGAGGGTCTTCACAAGGGCGTCACGGCGATTAGTTAGCTCCACATACTCCAACCAACGGTCAATACGTTCCTGACGCTCTCCGGGCGGGATATGGTGCAAGCGTCCGTGGTACTCCATATTCTCCCAAACCGTCAGATCGAGATCCACACTAACCTGCTGAAGAACAACTCCAATCGAGCGTTTAGCCAAACGAGCCTGGTGAACCACATCATAGCCGGCCACCTCAATCGTGCCTGACGTCGGCTTCGTCAGCGTGGTCAGCATTCGCACTGTGGTCGATTTGCCGGCCCCGTTGGGGCCAAGAAAGCCAAATAATTCTCCTTTTGCAATATCAAACGAAAGATTGTTAACCACTCCAAGATCTCCATAGACCTTCGAGACATTTTGCACAGATACAGCAGCATTCATAGATTCATCAAGGGTTAGCGATCGCACTCAGTCAGACGAGGGAGACAGACATCTACCCTGAGATAGATGCGCACTCTGGGCATATTTATTACCATAAGTATAGAGCTTATACAACAATTTTTAAGGTTTGTTGACAAATCCAAGAGAATCCAACTTGACAATTTAGTCACAAAAACCTATACTGTAAACAGATGTAAAGCATCTAAAAATGT
Organism: Phormidium sp. SL48-SHIP; assembly: GCA_004299065.1. Lineage (GTDB taxonomy): Bacteria > Cyanobacteriota > Cyanobacteriia > Cyanobacteriales > Geitlerinemataceae > Sodalinema. Next base: position 1,217 of record SIHH01000113.1, read on the forward strand.
AAGTTTTTACTATTTAAAATCCCATTTTTTTTGAAGTTAGCTGAAGAGGAAATCAAATTGACTGCTAGCACTGCCACTCAACTCCAGACACCCGTTGTGAATCCGAGCGACGAAAACCCAGCAAACATTGCTCGGGCTCGTTCTACGGGCTATTCTAAGACGGTGTCCGATGATGCGGTAGGGGCATTTTTTAAGGAAATGTCTCGCTATCCGTTACTGAACCGCGAAGAAGAAATCCACCTAGCTCGGCAAGTTCAAGATTGGGTTGCGATTCGAGAAAAACAAGCAGAACTCGCAGAATCCCTAGGTCGAGAACCCGAGCGTTCCGAGCTGGCTGAAGCCCTTGGTTTAACTCAAAAAGCATTGCAGCGACAGATTCATCGGGGTCGCACGGCGCAGAAAAAAATGATTCGCTCGAACCTGCGTCTTGTGGTTTCGATCGCCAAGCGTTACCTAAACCGGGGAGTTCCGTTTCTCGATCTAATCCAAGAAGGTGCATTAGGTCTAAGCCGCGCCACCGAGAAATTTGACCCCGAGAAGGGCTACAAATTCTCCACCTACGCTTACTGGTGGATTCGTCAGGGGATTACCCGCACCATTGCCAACGATGGGCGCACCATCCGCCTTCCCATCCATATCGTTGAGAAACTCAACAAACTCAAGAAGACCTATCGGAAGCTCGGACAGGATCTCAATCGCCAGCCTAGCGAGGACGAACTCGCCGAAGCCTTAGACATGTCCCTGAAGCAATTGCGACAATTGCAACGGGTGAGCCAACGCTCCTTGTCTCTGAACCATTACGTCGGGGATGAAGACAACACCGAAGTCTTGGATCTGCTCGAAGACACCGATAGTCCCTCGCCGGATTCTCAGGTCAGCGAAGATATGATGTGTCAAGGCGTGCGGCAGGTTCTCGACGAAGCCCTGACCCAGCGTGAAAGTGAAATTCTGGCGTTACGCTATGGGTTAAACGGAGAGAAACGCAAAACTCTGCAAGAAATCAGTAACCTGTTTAATTTGTCCCGAGAACGGGTCCGACAAATCCAAACCACCGCTATGCGGAAACTGCGCCGTCCTCAAATCTCTCGTCGCCTGCGGGGCTGGTTACATTAATTTCCCAAGCGCCGGCTATTTCCAACCAACCTGTAGCTCCTTCGAGCCTGGGTTGGTTTTTCATCATCGGGAGTGTAATGTTCACAATTCGTCTGGCCGCCCCGGAAGACACTGAAGCGATCTTCAGCTTAATCCAAGCGCTAGCGGCCTTTGAGAAACTCGAACAGCAGGTGACGGGAAGCCCCGCCCAGCTTCATGAGCATTTGTTTGGGAATCCCCCCTATGCCGAAGTCTTCGTGGCTGAACAGCAACAGACAATCGTTGGCTATGCCCTGTTCTTCAGCACCTATTCGAGCTTCCGAACCCAACCGGGACTCTACTTAGAAGATGTGTTTGTCCACCGCGACTATCGCCGTCAAGGAATTGGGACAGCTCTGATCGCCCAAGTCGCCCAACAGGTTGAACAACGGGGCTATGGACGCCTAGAATGGTCTGTCTTAGATTGGAACCACAGGGCAATTTCCTTTTATCAACAGCTTGGGGCAACGGTTCTCCCCGACTGGCGCATTTGCCGGGTGAGCGATCGCCCCCTGAAGAAACTAGCCCAACAAGTCGTAAAATCCCAGAATTGATCCACCAACCCGTTAAGATAGACGTGAACTGTCGCGTTCCGCTTTAGCCGTCTTATGACCGATTCGACATTGCCTTCAGAACAGAAGAAACAGCAGGTGGAAGTTTCCATCCAGCTTGATTCTGAACTCGTTGATCAAATCCAACATCTTTCGAGTGATCCGAGTAAAATTATCGAAACAGCGATTCGACAGTGGCTGCGTGGTGAGACAACCCGTGATGACGACCTCAGCCGCCGCTTAGAACGCAATCCCCCAGTCCCACCTCGTGGCGAATGGAACGATTAGCCGAAATCGCCCAAGTTGGGAGATAAGATAGCGGCTCAACTCCCTCGTACCGTTTCCTAACCGATCGGTTAGGAGTACGGCGGGGTAACGGGCCATTCGGGGCATCCTGCAAACCGTTCCTCCTGATAAGTTCCATGACTTTGACTCAGACCTTCCATCTTCCACCTGGGGTTCTAAGACCACCTGACCTCGAAGTTGGAGACGACGGGAGATTGTTTCTGCGATCTCTAGGGGTTGAGCTGAGCTATATTCAAGAGCGAACGGGGCGCTATCGCAGTTTTCTGTGGCGTAATGGGGCGAATCAGTTTACCCCCAGTCACCAACAGCAGGTCTTTCAGCCGGTGGATACGGTTGCCTATCTGACCCATATCTGTCGGATTTTGGACAACTGTAGCCCTGAATCTCTGCGTTGCTTTTTCAAGGTGGGAGCCGAGGTTCGCGCATTTGAATTGTCCATCGCTCCCCTATCCAGCCGTGAAGGAGAGTCTGACTGTGTTTTAGTCGTCGGACGACAGGTCAGCCCCCTTACACCGGCTATAACCGGCCAGGACTCTCCTCTAGAAATTCCCACGTCGGAATTTGCTAATCTGTCGGAATCTCCCTCGTTTTTAACTCAGGTCTCCTATCCGAAGTTGTTGACGCAGATTGCTCGACAGATTCGTCAAACGTTGGATTTAGAGATTATCTGGCAGCAAACCGCCCATGGGTTTGAATCGGCTATGAATGTGCGTCAATGTTATGTGTATAGTTATGAGGGCCATCAACGTCAGGTGACATTGGTGGCCCGCTCTCCTCATGATCCCACGACGACCCCAATTGGTACGGAGCTATTGCTCGAAGAGGCTCCGGAGTTGCAACAGGCGATCGCCAGTTTGACCCCGATTCTGGTTGAGTCATCGCCCGATGACGTCGCGGGGCGATCGCAGCTCGTTGTGGCCACCCGTCATCAGGGCCAGGTGAATGGACTAATTTGCTTAGAACGTTATCGAGAAGATGCTCCCAACTCGCGGCCCTTGTGGCATCCGGTGGAACTCGAAATCATCAGTGAACTGGCCGATCAGGTGGGGACGGCGATCGCCCATGCGATTCTTTACCGAGAACTCGAACTGGCTCGTCAGGAAGCCGAAGAAGTCTCACGCCTCAAAAGTGATTTCCTGGCTAATACCTCCCATGAACTGAGAACCCCCCTCAACGGGATGATGGGATTCCTAAAATTGATTTTAGATGGGATGACTGATGATTCCGAGGAGCAGATGGAGTTTATCGAGGAAGCCTATCGCTCGGCGGTTCATCTGCTCAGTATTATTAATGACATCCTCGATATTGCCAAAATTGAAGCGGGTAAGATGCACCTAGATCTCGAACCCGTTAATCTAAAAGAACTTCTAACCCATCTCGAAGAGTTTGTTCAAACCCAAATTCAACAAAAACAGCTTTACTTTCAAGTCCAGATGCCCGACACCGAGGATAATATTGTTGTCTATGGTAACTATCAACGACTGCTTCAGATTCTCCTCAATCTTGTGGGTAATGCTATCAAGTTTACCCATGAAGGAGGCATTACGATTACGGCTGAGGTAATCTCTCGCCCAATCGTGGTCAACGATCGCGAATTTTCGGGGGTTCTCAAGCTCAAAGTGGCGGATACAGGAATTGGTGTCTCGTTAGAACAGCAGGATAAACTGTTTCAAACCTTTAGCCAGGTTGATGGATCTCGCACTCGCCAATATGGAGGAACGGGACTGGGTTTAGTCATCTCGCAAAAGCTCGTCGAGGCCATGGGAGGCGAAGTTCACTTCTATAGTATGGGAGAAGGACTCGGTTCCACGGTGACTTTTACCATCGCTCTGTTCCAAGAACCGGTGATGATTTCTCTCGATGAAACCCTCGACTCTCTGGATTTGTTGGTTGAAAGTTAGAGTGACAATGGGGAAACTGGATGATCTTCTGAGTTCGATCGCCAACCCTAGTCCGATTGGCCGCTGAGCTGACTGCCTACCATAAATAGGCGTTATAATAAAGACTATTATGTAAATTTTTTTTAAGGATAACGCCCGGAACCGATGAATTTACAAGAGATTTCCAGCAACCTTGATAGTGACAATGCCCGCGATCGCATGTTGGCCCTGGCCTCCCTGCGCAACATCCCCGCCTCCGAGGCGGTTCCTCTGATCAAGAAAGTCCTCAACGATCATCATGTGGCCTTGCGATCGATGGCCATCTTCTCCCTGGGCATCAAGAGAACCGACGAATGTTATGAGTTACTGGTGAACCTGCTACTCCATGATCCCGACTATGGCATTCGGGCCGATGCCGCTGGGGCCTTGGGCTATCTCGGCGATCCTCGGGCCTTTGAACCCCTGTCACGAGCCTTTCTCGAAGAAACCGATTGGCTAGTTCGCTTCAGTGCCGCCGTGTCCCTAGGGAACCTGAAAAACCCGGAGGCTTATGATATTCTGCTGCAAGCCCTCCATAGTGGTGAGGTGATGTTGCAACAGGCGGCGATCGCCGCCCTAGGAGAAATCCAAGCCATCGAAGCTCTCGAAGATCTCCTCGGCTTTGCCAACTCACCCGATTGGCTAGTCCGACAACGCTTAGCTGAGGCCTTGGGGCATCTCAACCATCCCCAGAGTTTAGCGGCCCTCACCTATCTGGAAAAAGATAGTCATCCTCAAGTGGCCGAAGCCGCTCGCCTAGCCCGAGAACAGTTGCAATTGGGGGCAACACCAGACCCCAAATCAACGCCCGAATCAACGATTGGATAGAACCCCTATGAAGTTTAATCTGGGCTGCAATTTGAGCTATAGCTTATCGGCTGAGAGTACTCTAATTTTCAATATCGCCGTTTGTAACAACCGAGTGCAACATCTCCTGCACGAAGATCTCCAGATTCAGGCCGAGGCCAGCGTTGATCACTATTGTTCTAGGGAGCTGGGGAACCGATATAGTCGTATCAACGCGGCGGCGGGTCCTCTAACCCTTTCCTACCAAGCCAGCGTTGAGTTAAACGCCATTGAAAAACCGCCTCAAAGCATCACCGAAGTTCCCCCGGCGGAACTTCCGTTAGACGTCTTACCGTACCTCTATCCGAGTCGTTACTGTGAATCCGATCGCCTGCTGCGATTTGCCCAAACTGAGTTTGGGGAGTTGGTTCCTGATTATTCTCGGGTGACCGCCATCTGTAACTGGATTTATGAGAATGTCACCTATCTCTCGGGGAGTACCGACACCCAAACATCCGCCTTCGGGACAGCCACTGAACGAGTGGGAGTCTGTCGCGATTTTGCCCATTTAGGCATCGCCTTCTGTCGCGCCTTGAATATCCCTGCTCGCTTTGTGACTGGATATGCCTACGGGTTGCAGCCTCCTGATTTCCATGCCTATTTTGAGGCCTATTTAGGCCATGCCTGGTATTTGTTTGATCCCACCCGTCTCGTTCCCCGGACGGGGTTAATCCGCATTGGAACCGGCCGCGATGCAGCGGATGTCTCCTTTGCCACGCTTTTTGGTCCCGTGATGATGGAGGAGATGAGGTTGTGGGTTGACTGTATCAGTCCTGGGGAAGAGCCGCAGGCGACCGATGAGGCGATCGCTTTTGTCGAATTGCCCTAGGCGCGATTAGGATATTTAAGATGACTTAGCTCGCGATCGCCAGGCTACTCCAGCCAAGGTCATAAGTCCCAAGAGTAGGGAGGGTTCAGGAACCTGGGTGCTGTCCGGGTTTAGAGTCCTGGCATGGGGCTGATAGTCATAGCTGAGGGTATTTTGGACAAACCAATTTAAACTCTTTAATACCGATTCATCATTGATGACCGGATAGCGAATATAGCCAATATTGCCCTGATTGAGCGTCCCGAACAAGCCTCCCACGCGATCGCCGGGACGGCCGAGAAAATCATTAAGATTATCGAAACTGACACGGCCACTGAAAGTCCGACTTTCGGTTTGATTCAACTCGTCAACCGTAAAAACACCACCGAGATCATCACTGAGACCGTCAAACCCCTGAACTCCATTGAGGTCGAAATCCCAGGCCACCGTACAATCATGCCAGCCCCCTTGGGACTGACATCCGCTCACCGGAGACCAAATCGAGTCAAAGCGAATCTCATAGCTAAACACAACTCGTTCGAGAGATCCCAAACGGCTATCGAAGGCCTCAAACATATCACCCGAGGGTAGAGTATTCACCGTCTGGTGAATCGTGGCGGCTTCAGCGACAGGAGGTTGCGGGAGACCAGACAGGAGAACCAGCCCTAGAGTGCCTAGGGTAAGCCGATTTATCTTCAATTCCATTAGATTTGCACAGAATTTGCCAAATAGCGCCGGGACTTAGTCTCCGACGTTAAGAATCATACCCTCTTGTGCTAACACAGCATTCGGAAAGTTGTCACGAATTTCAAACTGCAATTTATCCAAGAAATCATCCGTATGGCCCGGTTCATGGTGAAAAATGACCAAGGTTTTCACGCCAGCCGCCTTAGCCACCTTGACCCCTTCCTGCCAAGTAGAATGTCCCCAGCCCACTTTCGGAGATTTAGGATTATGGTACTCCTCATCGGTGTACATGGCATCATAAATCATCACATCCGCCCCTTCGGCTAAGGCCATGACGTTTTCATCGAGGCGGTCTGGGAAATGTTCCGTGTCCGTGCAGTAAAACACCGAGTGACCCTGCCAGTTGACCCGATAGCCCATGGCGGTGTTGGGATGGTTGAGGGGCGTGGTTTCTATGTGAATATCATCGAGGGCGAAGGGTTCGCCACAGATGAGGTCAGAAAATTTCATGTCGGCTCGCAGTCCCCCCAGGGGAACGGGAGAGTTGGGGTGTAAAACCCGTTCCATGAAGTGTTTTTCTAGGGATTCACCATTTTGGGGGACGGCACCGTGGATGCGTAGACAATGATCTTTGACAAAGGCAGGGGCAAAGAAGGGAAAGCCTTGAATGTGATCCCAATGGTAATGGGTAAAGAACATATAGGTTTCCGGGGGTAGCTGCCGCATCATGTCTTTGCTCAGAGACCGAAGGCCGGTTCCTCCATCAAAGATAATGCGCCGGCCCCCAACTTCCATTTCGATACAGGACGTGTTGCCACCGTAGCGCACGGTGGTTTTACCGGGGGTCGGAATACTTCCGCGAACGCCCCAGAACTTCACGAGAAATTCAGAAGAGGTGGCTGGTTCCATAGACGTTTCGGGAGACGTTTCGGGGACAGGGGGACAGGAGCGACCCAGCCGAGAGGACAACGTCCTGACTAGGTTTTAGGGAGGTTGAGGGACGGTAGCTCTGCTGCTGGCAGGGTTTGGCATTGGGCCTGCTGGCGCAGGAGATGGTCGCAAAGAACCAGGGCGACCATGGCTTCAACCATGGGAACGGCCCGAGGAAGCACACAGGGATCATGGCGTCCTTTGGCGGCAAGCACGGTGTTCTGACCATCACGGGTAACAGTCTGTTGTTCTTTCCGAATTGTAGCAGTGGGTTTAAAGGCAATGCGAATGGAGATGTGTTCTCCATTACTGATGCCACCTTGGATACCTCCGGAGCGATTGGTGCGCGTGCGGATGTTGCCGTCGCTGTCGGCGTAAAACTCATCATTATGTTCACGGCCGCTGAGTAGGGTTCCGGCGAAGCCGGAGCCAATTTCAAAGCCTTTGGTGGCGGGGAGAGACATGACCGCTTTGGCGAGATCGGCTTCGAGTTTGTCGAAGACGGGTTCTCCGAGGCCTTTGGGGACGCAACGGGCGACACATTCGACGACTCCTCCGAGGGAGTCTCCCTCTTTGCGGGCTGCTTCGATCGCCGCGATGGCCCGTTCAACGAAGTCGGCATCGGGCGATCGCACCATGTTTTGTTCGACATCCTCTAGGGTGACGGTGTCTGGGTTGACCTGAGCTTCTAGGTCTCGTACCCGTTTAACATAGCCGACAATCTCGACGCCTGCCACTTGTTTTAAAATCTTTTTGGCGATCGCCCCGGCGGCCACGCGGCCGATGGTTTCTCGGGCTGAGGAACGTCCGCCTCCTTGCCAGTTGCGGATGCCATATTTGGCGTCGTAGGTGGCATCGGCATGAGAGGGACGGTATTTGACGGCCATTTCGTCGTAATCCTGCGATCGCGCGTCTTTGTTGCGAACCAGAATTGAGATTGGGGTTCCTAGGGTTTTGCCTTCAAAGACCCCCGAAAGAATTTCGCAGCCGTCACTTTCACGGCGGGGGGTGGTGATTTTACTCTGTCCCGGACGACGGCGATCGAGTTCAAATTGGATCTCTTGGGGGGAAATTTCAAGTTGAGGCGGACAGCCGTCGATGATGACGCCAACGCCCCCACCATGAGACTCGCCAAAGGTTGTCACCCGAAACAGATGTCCGAAACTGTTACCCACAATCTGCTGCTTTTGTTTGCAAGAGAACTTTTGTATCTTAACATTCCCAATCCAGTTTGGTGTCAGCGTTGCAGGGAGGAGGGACGGGAGATAGGGGGAATCCCTGCCATATCCAGAATCTCGGGGATGAGATGTTCGGTGCGAATGGCCATCAAATGGACGCCCTGACAGAGACAGCGGGCCTGTTTGATTTGTTCGGCGGCGATGGCCATGCCTTCTCGCAGGGGATCGGCGGCTTCGTCGAGGCGATCGATGGTCTCGTCGGAAATGTGAACGCCGGGGACGTATTTGTTGATGAATTTGGCGTTTTTGGCGGATTTGAGCAGGAAGATGCCGGCCAAAATCGGTTTGTCGTACTCGGCGGCAATTTGAGTCATGAATTTGTCGAGGCGGTCAAAGTCGGAGATGAGTTGACTTTGGAAGAATTGCGCCCCGGCGGCGATTTTGCGCTCAAAGCGACGCTGTAAGCCGGACCAACTGGCCAGTTGTGGGTCCACGGCTGCCCCGCCAAAGAGGTCGAGTTTGCCGTCGCTGAGGGGGCGATCGTTAAAGTCAATGCCCTGGTTGAGTTTGTGCAAGGTTTGCAAGAGGCGCACGGATTCGAGGTCAAAGACGCTTTTGGCTCGTTCGTGATCGCCGGCTTTGACGGGGTCGCCGGTGAGGGCGAGAACGTTACGAATCCCTAGGGCGTAGGCTCCCATGAGGTCGGCTTGTAGGGCAATGCGGTTGCGATCGCGACAGGCTACCTGAAACACCGGTTCAATGCCATATTGCACCAGGAGCGCTGAGGCCGCCAGAGAGGACATCCGCAGCACCGCTCGGGACCCGTCGGTGATGTTAACGGCATGAACCCGCCGTTTTAGACAGGTTGCCATTTTCAGCATATGGCTGGGGTCTCCTCCTTTGGGGGGAGCCACTTCGGCGGTGATGAGAAATTCTCCGGCGTGAATAGCGGTACGAAGACGGGACATAGGGGAGGGGAGGGAACAGGGAATAGGGAACGAGGAACAGGGAATAGAAGGGAACGGGGAATCGAGGCGGTTGGGATTAGAGGGGTTGGGAGAAACCCATGGCGGTTTTGACGCGGCTGAGGGTGGTTTGGGCGATCGCCTCGGCCTGTTCGCGCCCCTGTTTGAGGACTGATTCGAGATAGCCTGGGTCTTGCATCACCTCATGATAGGTCTGTTGGATGGGCCGTAGGGCTTCGATGGTGGTTTCGGTTAACAGGGGTTTGAACTGTCCCCAACCCATGGACGCACAATCGGCGGCGACGGTTTCTTTCTCCTGTCCTGATAGAAGGAGATAGAGGGTTAGGAGGTTGTTACATTCGGGGCGATCGGGGTTGTCGAACTCTAAGCCGCGCATGGGATCGGTTTTACATTTTTTGATTTTCTTAGCGATGGTGTCGGGGTCGTCTAAGAGATTTATACGGCTGAGTTCGGAGGGATCCGACTTGGACATCTTTTTATTTCCATCCGTGAGACTCATCACCCGCGCCCCGTCTTTACGGATGAGGGGGTCGGGCATTTTCAGGACGGGATGGTCGGGGCTGCCAAATTGGTCGTTGAGACGGATGACCAAGTCTCGGGTTAGTTCGAGATGTTGTTTTTGGTCTTCACCGACGGGGACTTTGTCGGCATCGTAGAGGAGGATATCGGCGGCCATGAGGACGGGATAGTCCAAAAGTCCGGTTCCTACGTTCTCGCCCTGTTTGATGGCTTTTTCTTTGAACTGAATCATTCCCTGAAGCCAGTTGATGGGGGTGATGCAGTTGAGAAGCCAGGTCAGTTCGCTATGGGCGCTGATGTGGGATTGAATGAAGATGTTGGCATGGTCGAGGCTGATGCCACAGGCTAGGTAGAGGGCGGCTATTTTGTAGCTATTTTCGGCTAGGGTTTTGGGGTCATGGGGGACGGTGATGGCATGGAGATCGACGACACAGAAGTAGTTGTCGTAGTTATCTTGACCGTCGACCCAGTTGCGAATGGCTCCTAGGTAGTTACCGAGGTGAAGGTTTCCGGTGGGTTGAACCCCGGAGAGAATGCGCTGTTTACCCATGACTGCTCGCGATATCTGTTAACTGCCAATCTAACTGCCGATTTAACTGCTGATTAGCGAAGGCTTAATATTTCGACATCCTCTAGTTTGACATACTGCGCGATCGCCTTGGTCACAGTCACGGCTTTGTTGAGGGAGCCGTATCGCGATTATTCCAGGCCGGGATAGCGGATTGGCAGCATTTGACTGGGGTCTAGGAGGTCGGCGGCGGTGTTTTGTAGGGTGGCGATCGCCCTACCGCTACGGTCAACCTGAATCAGGGTATGGTTACCCTGTTGGGTCCAGGTGAGGTCTTCTGAGGTTAACCCGTGGGAGAGTCCCAGGCGATCGCGGTCTGGGTTGAAGTCGGTAATTACGTCATAACTCGACTGTGGACGCAAGATGAAGAGATTATTTCCCCCACCTCCGGTCAGGGTATCGTTCCCGAAGTCCCCGGATAAGACTGTATCACCTGGCCCCCCGATGAGTAGGTCATTATCCTGGCCGCCAAAGAGGGTATCGTCGCCATCTCGACTATAGATGCGATCGTTTCCCTTGTTGCCAAAGAGAAGGTTGTCTCCCCCCTGAGCGAAAATCACGTCATCATAATCAAAAGCGGCGATGGTATCGTTACCATCGCCGCCAATCAGGGTTTCGGGTTCAGTTCCACTTCCCAGAATTAGTTGGTTGATGAGTCGTCGTGAGGAACGGTTGGCTGTGGGTTCGGGTTCGGGTTCTACGTCAGCCTCTGAGTCGTCGCTGTCTGAGTCGGAATCGGCTTCGGGGTCAGGTTGAGGTTCTGCGTCTGAGTCGTCGCTGTC
>SIHH01000466.1 GCA_004299065.1 Phormidium sp. SL48-SHIP
CATACAAAGCCTGCGTTACTTTTGTATGCACATTCTCGACTGTCTATTTTTGTTTGTCATCATTTCCTAACAAATACCGGGGATCGATGGGGGATCTGGGGATGTCTTATGTCAAGATTTCCTGACATAACGATCCCCTAAATACCTATAATCTCGTGAAGCCTCGCTAAATCAGTCACTCTAGCCCCTTGTGGAATGAGGACATCTTCTGCAAGATAGACATCAGTTGGGCGCGTTAACCCGATCCCGAAGTTAATCTAAACATCCGGGATCTTTGTGAACTTCCGTTCAATCTGTCAGGTTTCCTTGACAGCCATGTTGAGAAAGACCAGCAATCACTATGTCACAAGAACGTCCACCCCTCGAAGAAATGACCTTGCGACAACTCCGACGAGTTGCAAGCGAGTGCGGCATTTCTCGATATAGCCGAATGCGGAAGTCTCAATTACTCTCCGCCATTCAAGCGGTCTTACCCGAAAAAATCAATTCCACAACCGCGAATCCCACAACCGCGAATCCCACAACCGCGAATCCCACAACCGCGAATCCCACAGCAACGAGTCCGAGTAATCCATCACGTCAATTGGAGGCACAGGAAGAAGTGGAAGCAGCAAAATTTGAACTCGGCCAAGACGATCGCACCGGCGGCGAACTCGCATCCGTCGATGAAGGCTTAGCCGATTTGCCCGAAGGCTACGGGGAAAGTCGGATTGTCTTAATGCCCCGAGATCCTCAATGGGCCTACTGCTATTGGGATGTCACCAACGAACAGAAAGAAGAGTTGCGTCGTCAAGGCGGACAACAACTGGCGTTGCGGGTGTACGATGCCACAGATATCGATCTCAACCATCAACCCCCTCACAGCATTCAAGAATATCCCTGCGACGAATTGGCTCGGGAATGGTATTTACCGGTTCCCGTCAGCGATCGCGACTATGCTGTAGAAATCGGCTATCGCTGTGGCGATGGACGCTGGCTGGTTCTGGCCCGCTCTTTGACGGTTCACACCCCCCCAGTTTACCCCTCTGACTGGATTGAAGATGTCTTCGTCACCGTGGGCTGGGACGAACCCCTAGAAGGCAAAACCGTCGCGAATCTGGTTCCCCCAAGCAAGAAACCTGTGGCCCAAGAAGCCGCTCCCAGCAACGCGGATGGCAACCCTCTCTACGAAGAAATCTTCGGTATGGCCAAATCCGCCGAAGCACAACGGGTGGCCGGTTCTCTGTTTGGCTCGATGCACCAAGTCCCCGAAAAAGCTGTTAGTTCTTACGTCTTCCCCTCCGGCGTTGGCATGTGGGCCGTTCCCACTATGTCCGGTTTAACCATGTCGGGTGCAGGAATGTCCGGTGTCGGTATGGGTGCTTCGATGCCACCCATGCGTCCCCGTCAATTCTGGCTGGTGGCGGATGCGGAACTGATTGTCTATGGTGCAACGGAACCCGATGCTACGGTGACTATTGGCGGTCGTCCTATCAAACTCAACTCCGATGGAACCTTCCGTTTCCAAATGTCGTTCCAAGATGGTCTAATCGATTACCCGATTAAGGCGGTTGCGGTTGACGGCGAACAAACTCGCTCGGTTCACATGAAGTTTGAGCGGGAAACCCCCTCTCGCAATACCAACACGAAGGAAGAGGCGGTTCCTGAGTGGTTCCACGGTTAGAGCGTTAAGCGTTAGCCTCGCCTCATAAACCCAAAACCCCG
>SIHH01000006.1:0-18846 GCA_004299065.1 Phormidium sp. SL48-SHIP
CGAACGCTAATGTTCAGAGTCGGTACTTTCCAAATCGCACTGTCTTAACCCCTTAGGACTGTTTAACGATTCGATTCTAGAGCCGGGAACTAGCACGCATTCCCGGGTAGGAACTTTAACTCTTGCTCGCTCACGTAGCCAGTTAAGGCTTAAGCTGGTCAGCTACCTGAAGGGGAGGGCACGAAGCCCCCGTGCTTCAGCCGGGGGTGCTGACGGTTAAGTCAAGGATCTCTGTCATGGATCGCATCCTATCAAATTCCGGTACTCTAACGCGATTTCTTGTGGCAGATTGGGATCTGGAATTGTCGGATTTCGTCGGCTCTTCCCCCAGGATACTCTGATCTGTAGTCGATTTAACCCCAAATTTGTTGAGGAAAGTTTCATGAAACCGGTCTTACCGCTTATTCTGCTGATGCTCCTAACGGCTCCCGCCGTGAACATTCAGCCAGCTCAGGCTCAAGCTGAGACGCCCACAAATGATCCGGCGTTAGAAGCGTTATCTCTGTCACCCTTGGACTTGAACCGCGCTAAGAACCAGGCCCGTCAATTCGCAGAACGACTCAACGGAGGCTTACAGACTTACCGGGCTGAACCCTCCATGCACGGTCCCTCGGCGGAGTCTCCCTATCGGGTGACAGAAGCGGGCCAGCTTGAATTTAACTTTTTCGGACGAGCGCCTGGGGCGTCAAACTACACCATAGAAACGGTGATCGTTGTTGATCCCGACACCTGGGAGTTAGATATGATCTATAACGGCGCGATTCGTCCTCGGGACGACAGTGAGGGTTAAAGCACTCCAGCGGGGAAAAAGACCTCTAAATAGAGGTTGAGTAACGTCTCTCCCCAAATCGCCGCAACCGCTCCAGCCAGGGCAAGAAATGGACCAAAGGGCATCGGCTGCGATCGCCTCAACAGTCCCAGGGCGATCGCCCCCCCACCTATGACCGCACCCAACAAGGCCCCTAAAAAGCCGGTGACCATCATCAGGCCGGGGCCTAACCAAGCCCCAACGGCGGCCAATAATTTCCCGTCACCGGCGCCCATGGCCTCTTTTCCCCAGGCCAGGGACCCCAGAAAACGCACCGCATCCACCAGCCAAATGCCCAGGACTGCCCCGAAAATCCCTTGCATGAGTCCCCCTATGGCCGAGTCTCCTTGCCAGCCTTGTAGGCAATGATAGACCAAGCCTGAGACGACTCCTAAGCGTGTTAGGGGATTGGGCAGGATCATTGTATCCCAGTCAATTAGGGCCAAAATCAATAACCCGGTTAAAAACAGCCAATAGCCGAAGGTGGTGAGGGAAACCTGATAGCGCAGAAACACCCCTAAAAAGAGCAATCCTGTCACCGCTTCGACCATGGGATAGCGAGGGGAGATGGGGGCGTGACAATGAGCGCAGCGCCCTTTGAGGCGCAACCAGCCCAAAACCGGGATGTTCTCCCCTTTCCCTAGGCTATGGCCGCAATGGGGACAGCGGGAGGGGGGATAGAGTAAAGAGAGTCCAGCCGGGAGGCGATAAATCACCACATTGGCGAAACTACCGATAGACGCGCCCAAGGCAAATACAATAACAAGCATAGGTAATGCCCACAGGTGATCGGTCACAGTTACGATTGCCCCTCAGTTGTTACCTTTCAAGTTTAAAACGGAAATCGCTTTATGTATTTAGTCACTGGTGCAACCGGAAGTATCGGAAAACGCATTGTACGGCGATTGCGCGATCGCGATCTCCCCGTGCGAGCCTTTGTGCGACTATCGTCGAGTTATGCTGAACTCGAACAACGAGGCGCCGAAATTTTTATCGGTGATTTAGCCCAGGAACGAGATATCCGCAAGGCCTGTCGTGATGTTCGCTATATTATCAGCGCTCATGGCTCCGATGGGGGTCAAGCTCAAGCCATTGATTACCGCGCCAACATTGATTTAATGGATTTTGGTCAGGAAAATCGGGTTGAGCAGTTTGTCTATGTGTCTGTGTTGGGAACCGAGCGCGGCTACCAAGATTCTCCCGTCTTTAAGGCCAAGCGCGAGGTGGAAAATGCCTTGCAAAAGAGTGAGTTGACCTATACGATTTTGCGTCCTTCGGGGTTTGCGTCTAATCTCTTACCCTTGGCGGAGCGATTTCGTGATACGGGACTCTATTTTGCGATTGGCGATCTCAAGAATCGCTCCTCAATTCTCAGCCCTGATGATTTAGCTGAAATTGCCATTCAAGCAACTGAGCGAGAGGCGGCGCGAAATCAGATCTTTGCGGTGGGTGGCCCGGAGATTCTCAACCGTGATGATATCCCCAAAATCTTTGGGCGCGTGTTTCAGAAAGATCCTTTTGTGGTCAATCTTCCCTTAAGTGTTTTGGATGGGGTTCGCTCAGCGGTTGGTTTTATCAATCCTGAATTACAGCGATCGCTCGGAACCTTACGCATTCTTCTGGCGAATGAATTTTTCTGTACATCTGAAGAAATTCATCGCTTAGAATCGGTGTTTGATATTCAAATGGAATCCTTGGAAAGTTTTCTACGGCGCTATTTAGTGAATAGCTAAAAACGTCGGTTTGGCTTAAACCCATTCTAATTGGGGCGAATGGGGTCAAGTGTTTCTTGACGGTTTCGCCCCGATTATCTCGTTGTCTAGGCAACAGATAGCTGCCCGTTACTGCCAGACTAAATCTGCATACTCATTGCGGCAAGTGTCGAGGACTCGGTTGGCGACCTCGTCAGGATTCTGAAGGCGGTAAAAGCCCTCAAATTCAGGTGTTATCGGGGGAGTGTTTGGGCTGGCGATCGCCGTATCTGAGCGTTGAATGGCATAGGAATAACGGGTCTCTTCGTAGGTGGGAATCACCGTAACTTGTAAAGATTGATGGGTCATTTGCCCGTAGAAACAATCGAACGAGGACTGATACATATAAAATCCACCTACAACCTGGTTTCCTCGGGATTCTAGGACGATATACGCCCTTCCTAGAATCTGAAGCTGAGGGGATTCACCATAGACATAAATTCCGTCGGCAGAACTCCCAGAATGGTCGGGCATCTCTTGAGCGATCGCCGGAGAACTTGGCGTAACGGTCGAGGGCAGAACATCGGCGATCGCCAAGGCCAAGAGAGGAATAGACCAGAAAAACCAACCGTAATTCCTTTTGAGCCATTCAATGTTCACCCGTTGCGATAATCCCAAAAATTGAAGCACCCCATTTACCTCTACTGCATCACCACCTTAAATTATAAAAGATGAGGCGGCTTCAGAGTATAAAGAACAATGAAGTTTTCTCAATTGTTGACAAGACAGACGTTAAAGAGCCGTGATCAGCCCTGCAAAACTTCTCAATTTGCTGATGTCTTTCATGACCCGATGGACCCCTCTCGTGATCCGGTCTCCTTTGCCCGGCCAGGGTATCCTAGTTGCGCTGGTGTTGCTGTTCGGGGCAATCCCCTTGCTGGCCATGAGTCCAGTCGTCTACCGACCGCAATTGTTGCCATTGCAAGCTATCCCAGTTGAGCAGAATGTCAAACAACATACCGCGATTTCTGTCGCACGATTAGAACGACTTAAAGCCAATACCCAACGGCAAATTGAACAGAATCGCATTCCCCCGGATATCGAGCAATTTGTTCCTGAAGCGTATCAGGGTCAAATTGTGCGATCGCTCCCCCTGGCCCTGGGCGATCGCGCCATCGCCTTAACCTTTGACGATGGTCCGTCTCCGTATACCCTGCAAATCCTAGATATTTTAGAAAGCTACGACATCCTCGCCACCTTCTTTGTACTCGGGCAAGTCATCTCTAGCTATCCCGAGGTTTTACAGCGAATCGTCGCCGATGGACATCTACTGGGAAATCATACCTGGTCTCATCCCTACATCGTTAACAGCGAAGCAGAAGCCTACCGGGAAATTGAACCCACCGCTGAACTGATCTACGACTATACGCGAGTGCGAACTCAACTATTTCGTCCCCCCGGCGGCTACCTAAACAACGCCCTCACCCCCTACAGCGCCCGCCAGAACCAGACCATTACCATGTGGTCCGTCGATAGTTTCGATTATTTTCTCTCACAGTCAGAGATTCTCGATCAGGTTCTCGCCCAGATTCACCCAGGGGCGATCGTTCTCTTGCACGATGGCGGCGGACCCCGTCATCATACCGTCGCCGCCCTGCCACAGCTGATTGAATCCTTGCAACAGCAAGGTTATGAGTTCCTGACGGTGACGGAGTTAATGAAACGCTCTCAGGCGGCGATCGCTCAAACTCCAGACTCAGAAGAGTTTTAGCCCTCTTCACCATCTGAATATAGCTCCCGAATCGGGGTTTGTAAGAATTTCGAGATATCCTTCGTCCGAGAACTGGTTTAAAATGAACACTCAGGCTTTAACCTCAGCGCCACCGCTCCAGACCCAGACTGCCCATCACGCCGCCCACTATGCCGCAAACCATGCCGCAAACCATGCCGCAACAACTCTTCAACACCCATATTGCCAACGCCAAGGTTCTGCAACCGCCAGTTGAGATGAAGGCCCAGGTTCCCCTGAGCGATCGCGCCGAACAGACGATTGTGGAGTCTCGTCAGCAACTTGAGGCCATTCTCGATCGCCGCGATTCCCGTAGCTTTGTGGTGGTTGGTCCCTGTTCGATTCATGATGTCAAGGCGGCGATCGAGTACGCCCAACGGCTGCGGGAGTTGAGCGATCGCGTCCAAGACAAACTCCTGCTGGTGATGCGCGTCTATTTCGAGAAACCCCGCACCACCGTCGGCTGGAAAGGGTTAATCAACGACCCCGATATGGATGACTCCTTCCACATCCAGAAAGGGTTACTCCTGGCCCGCCAACTCCTCGTTGACATCGCCGATCTCGGGCTACCCACCGCTACCGAAGCCCTCGATCCCATCGTGCCGCAATATATCAGCGATGTCCTCAGTTGGTCGGCGATCGGCGCTCGCACCATTGAATCGCAAACCCACCGCGAGATGGCCAGTGGACTCTCGATGCCCGTTGGCTTAAAAAATGGCACCAACGGCAGCATCGAAGTTGCCCTCAACGCCATGAAAGCCGCCCGAGAACCCCATAGTTTTTTGGGAATTGACGAAAATGGTTCCGTTAGTGTTTTCAACACCAGCGGCAACGATTATGCCCATATCATCCTTCGGGGTGGCGGCGGCACCGTCAATTATGACGCCGACTCCATCGCCAAGGTGGAAGGACAATTAAAAGCAGCGGGACTTCCCCCGCGCCTCGTCGTCGATTGCAGTCATGGTAACTCCCAGAAAGACCATCGCCGTCAGTCTGGGGTGTTTCAAAATGTCATTCAACAAGTCCAGTCCGGCAACTCCTCCATTGTGGGCATGATGTTGGAGTCGAATCTCTTTGAAGGGAACCAAAAGATCCCCGACAACTTGAATGATCTCCGTTATGGCGTCTCCGTGACGGACAAATGCCTGAGTTGGCAAGAAACGGAGTCCACTATTTTAGAGGCTTATCAGACCTTAGGTGGCAAGGGATAGAACCTAGCTCAACAGTGATCTGAGTAGAGAAATTAAGAGGTGGCCATGAGTAAGGGGCAAACCGCGCGACTTGTTGAAGTCTTTTCCGCCATTCAGGGAGAAGGCGCAAATATCGGCACTCGGCAAATTTTTGTCCGCTTTGCCCTCTGTGATTTACGCTGTCTCTACTGTGATAGCGCCCATACCTGGCACGCTCGAGCTCATTGTCGCGTCGAGCGAACACCGGGATTACGGGATTTTGACGAGTATGATAATCCGATTACGGTGGAGGTGTTGACCGCTTGGGTTGAACGCCAAAATCGACCGGGACTTCATGACAGTCTCAGTTTGACGGGAGGAGAACCCCTCTTACACGCCCCGTTTCTGGCGGAGTTTTTGCCCGAAGTCCGCCGACGAACCCAACTGCCGGTTTACTTAGAGACTGGGGGACATCGTCCTGATAAATTGGGGCCAATTCTCCCCTATTTGGATTTGGTGGGGATGGATATTAAGTTACCCAGCACCAGTGGGGAAACTTGGTGGGAGGAACATGAGTTGTTTTTGAGACAATGTCATGAGGCTGGGGTGTCGGTGTTCGTTAAAACCATTGTCTGCGATCGCACCCCCGCCCAGGAACTCGAACGAGTCGCCCATTTAGTGGCCCGAGTTAGCCCCGATACCCCCATTTATCTGCAACCCGTCACTCCCCTGAATGGAGTTCTACGGGCCACGAATGAAGCCCTACGCCGGGATTCATTTCGCGATGCGGTTGTGCCTGATCCCGAGCAGATTTTGGCTTGGCAAACCATGATGAAACGCACCATTCAGCAGGTGCGGGTGGTTCCCCAGACTCATAAAATGATTGGACAGTTGTAGGGGAGAGAGGCAGAAGGCAATAGGCAATAGGCAAGAGTCGGGTAGGGTGCGTTCGGGCTTCATCACGTCTTTGGCCTCAACCAACCCGGCCAAAACGGCCCGAACGCACCATTTTGAGGCAAGAGGGGGAGGATGTGGGGCCTTACTATTGTGGACGGTTAATTGCCGTTGAGACTGCGCTGGGCCTGTTGTAAATCCCGGTTGGCGGCTGTCATGTGGGTTCGGGCTAATTCTCCGGCGAGGGTTTGTGAGGGAATTAGGTGTAGGCGATCAATGGCGGCTTGCCAGTTGTCTAGGGCATTTTGGGCGCTTTGGTAGGTGGTGGCCTCTCGGTATTGCGATCGCGCGGACTGGAGTTCCCCTAATGCCTCATCTAACTCATCATGAGCATTCTTTTCTTGGAATAGCACCACATCCATCCGTCCGATCGCCTTGCGGGCCGTCTCAAACTCATCGTGGGTAAAGTTCCAAGAACAGCCAAAAAACGTACAATACCGTTGCGGGTAATAGCCAAGAAACCAGACGGGAAGTTGATCAAGATGATGTTGGGCCTGCGTCACCTTCTCTTGCCCCAACTCCAAATCCGCCGCACTGGTGGCTTGGTTGACTAACTGATCGGATTGTTCCACAAGGGCGATCGCCTCTCGGTAATTCTCGTCCATACTCAGAAAACTGGGCAACAAGAGAATCGGAGCATGTTCAGCAATAGGGCGACGAATCATCGGATAGGGTAGATTAGCCAAGGCGACAAACCCGACGATTCCTGCACCCCCAGCCACCGTAGCGGCCAGGGCAACAGCCAAGGTTCGAGCTTTAGAGGGGTTATTTGCCTTCGCGGCTTGTTCAATCACCGCGACAGGAAAGAGAGGATAGTCGGCGTGGATTACTTGTTTCAGTTGAGGTTCACTCAGGGGGTTCCCCTCTTGTTTCGCTAATCCTTGCAATTTCTGAAGCAGCAACTTACGAACGACGCGCTCCCCCACATCGCCTCGATTGTCCTTCTCAAGCGCTTCCCGTAGAATCCCTAAAGCACGACCATTTAAACGCTTCATCGTTAAATCCCGAACTGAGCTAGTCCCATGCTATCAAATTTTCTGGTCTCGCAAGACGGCTAGAACCCGTCAATTTATCCCGACAGACTGGCTCAGGACTGTAAAGACAAAAGAATCCCCTATTCTCCGAGAAATTAAACTAGAATAGGAGACTGTCCTCCAGATTTTCAAGATACCCCTAAATGGATATTATTCTGACTCTGGTTATCTTGGTGTTGGCATTGATTGGTTTTGTCAGTGAACTCCTACCGCCAGATATTATTGCTTTGTCTGTAACCGTTTTGCTGATGCTGTGCGGCTTAGTCAGTCCCGAAGAAGGAATGTCTGGCTTTAGTAACTCAGCAACCATGACAGTCATGGCCATGTTTATTCTCAGTGCGGGAATTGCTAAAACTGGGGTGATCCAAATTATTCGTGACTTTTTAATTCGTTGGGGTGGGCAAACCTCAAATCAGCAAATTTTTACCTTGGGTATCATAGTTGGACCCATTTCGGGATTTATTAATAATACGGCTGTTATCGCTATTTTTCTGCCTATTGTTGAAGATTGGTGTCGCAAACAAAAACGTTCGCCTTCAAAATTATTGATTCCGCTGTCGTATGTTTCAATTTTAGGGGGAATGACGACCTTAGTGGGAACGTCAACGAATATCTTAGCCAGTGGACTTTCGGAACAATTAGGCTATCGAACCTTTACGATTTTCGAGTTTTCCAAAGCGGGTATTTTTATATTTTTGTTTGGACTTCTTTATTTAACTCTCTTTGCCTCTTATCTATTACCCGATCGCAAAACTGACAATGAATCGTTTACTCAAGGCTATGGCTTACGAGATTACGTCAGTGAATTAGTGATTACGCCTCAATCAAGCCTCGTGGGCGAAACCCTAAATAATAGTGGGATTCAGCGAAAATTTGACCTAGATGTTTTAGAATTACTACGAGATAAGGTTCGCTTCGCACAACCCTTAGCCGACAAAATCCTGCAATCAGGGGATGTCTTGGTGGTTCGTAGTAGCCGAGAAGACTTACTTAAAATTCGTGAAGAACGGGGATTAGAACTATTTGCAGATGTTAAATTTACGCAAACTTCCCTAGAATCAGTTTTGAGTTCAGAAGAAGAAAAAATCGGCGAAGTTTTGATTTTATCCAACTCTCGCTTAATTGGAACAACCCTCAAAGAAATCCGTTTCCGACAACGTTATAACGCAACGGTTTTAGCCGTGCGTCGAGGTTCAGAACTGGTCAAAGGTCCATTAGGACGAGTTCCCCTACGTTTTGGCGATTTGTTGCTCCTCCAAGGACCCAAGCAAAGCTTTGTTGGCTTACAAACGACCCGAGAACTTTTGGTTCTAGAACAGCGGAATGTGGAGATGTTACGCCAGGACAAAGCTGGGATTTCAGTGTTGATTGGCTTAACGGTTATCGGCTTATCTGCCTTTAACATTATGCCAATTTTGGTGAGTGCTTGGGCGGGCGTTATTGCCTTGATTCTAACTAAATGTTTACGGCCAGGCGAAATTTACGGAGCAATTCGCTGGGATATTATTTTTTTATTAGCTGGCTTAATCCCCTTGGGGATTGCGATGCGAAACTCCGGGACAACCGCCTGGATTGCTGGACATTTGGTTACGATTGGCGGACATCTTCCAGGCTACTGGGTCTTGGTTTTCTTCTTTGTGATTACCTCTGCGTTTACCGAAGTTATTTCTAACAATGCTGCGGTGGTGCTGATGCTACCCATCGCTGTCGAAGTGGCCCAAAGTTTAGGTTTAAATCCCTTTGCTGCCATGTTTGCAGTGACCTTTGCCGCCTCCAATAGTTATCTCAGTCCCATCGGCTATCAAACCAATACCATGGTTTATGGGCCAGGGGGCTACAAATTTACTGATTTTGCTCGGGTTGGTGCGCCTTTAACCCTCAGTTTAATGTTTCTCGTTCCTTGGCTAATTATAGGCTTCTATGGCTTGTAGAACTCAGGTGCCGTCATTGGCAAACTCTCCCGGCCAGGCTTCCCTAAACATGGTATTTTGAATTGGCTTCAATGCCTCCACCCCGGTCTTGTGGCTGGGGTAGGATACGTAAGATAACAGTAGCAGAGACAACCTAGAATGATTCAACAACGTGGTGTTACGGTTTGGTTCACTGGCTTGAGTGGAGCCGGAAAAACAACGATTAGTCAGGCCGTCGCGGAACAACTGCGATCGCTCGATTGTAAGTTAGAAATCCTTGATGGCGACATTGTTCGACAAAATCTCACTAAAGGCTTGGGATTCAGTAAAGAAGATCGCGATGAAAACATCCGTCGCATCGGCTTTGTCTCTCATTTGTTGACTCGCAACGGTGTCATTGTCCTCGTCTCAGCCATTTCCCCCTATCGAGCGGTGCGTGAAGAAGTCAAAGCTCGCATTGGCGATTTCGTAGAAGTCTTTGTCAATGCACCCTTAGCTGTTTGTGAAGATCGCGACGTCAAAGGCCTCTACAAAAAGGCCCGTAGCGGTGAAATTGCTAACTTCACGGGGATTAGCGATCCCTATGAACCCCCCAGCGATCCCACGATTGAATGTCGGACGGATTTAGAATCCCACGAGGAGAGTGTGACTAAGGTTCTTAATACGCTCAAGGAGATGGGATATCTCGGCTAATAAAGCCATGACCGCGATAGGGGCCATCCCTATCGCTAAGCGTCGGGGTTGGCTGAAAGGCTGTCGGGTTCCTCATCTAAGAGGGGATCGGTTTCGGCTAATCCCAAATCAGATTCTAGGGTATCAGCCTCCAGCGTGTCTTTCCCTGAGAGGGTGTCTGTGTGGGAAGGGTTGACGAGATCGTTGGTAAAATCGAGATCCTCAGCCGGTCGAGACTCCGAGGACAAACTCCCGGCCAGTTGGGTGTCGAGGGGAACGGAGGTCTCTCGTCGTTGGATCTGGATTTGGTGCAGTCGTGGGCCATCGGTAGCCACAACTTGCAAGGTTAGGCCGTGGAAGTTGAAGCAATCCCCAATATCGGGAATCTTCTGCATTTGGTAGATGAGGAAGCCGCCAAGGGTTTGGTAGTCGTCGATGAGAGGAAGGTTTAAATCTAGGAGTTCGTTGACTTCTTCGAGATCCAGTTGAGCCTGAACAATGAAGGTGCGATCGTCTATCATTTGCACCGCTAAGTCTTCCTGGCGTTCCGTCTCGAGACTTTCGCCGACGATTTCGGCGATGATATCCTGCATGGTGATTAACCCGGCGGTTCCGCCAAAGTCATCGACGACCATCACCATGGGTTGAGCCGAGCGTTGTAGCAGCGGGAGCAGTTCCCCGAGGAGGGTGCATTCGGGGACAAAACGCGCTGGACGCACCCAAGGCTGAATGGGGGTATCGAGGGACATTTGTCCGCGAGCGAGGGGGTCGGCGAGTTCTTTGAGATGGACGATTCCTCGGATATCGTCGAGGGATTCGCCAATGATGGGATAGCGGGAATGACCGGAATGGGCCACTTCTTCGAGGAAGCTGCTAAAGGTTGCGTCGCTCGGAAGTGCGGCGATTTGGGTGCGGGGAACCATGACTTCTTCGGCGGCGACATCGCCGAATTCAAAGACATTGCTGAGCAGTTCCCGTTCTTCGGCTTCGAGGCCGGTGGATTCTCCTTCGAGGGCGATGATACGTTGCAGTTCTTCGGGGGTGACGCGGTTATAGAAGCGGCGGTCGACGTCGCGAATCCCCACCAGTCGCAAGAGGAGACGGGTGGATTGGTTGAGAATCCAGAGGAAAGGATTGAAGAAGCGGGCGATCGCCAAACTGGGGGGGCCAAGAAGTTGGGCTAATTGTTCGGCGTAGAGGAGGGCCAGGGATTTGGGACAGAGTTCCCCGAGGACGATTTGCAGATACGCCACGAGCAGGAAGGCCAGGGGAATCGAGAGGCTATGGGTGACGACCGTGGCGACGGGAGGGGCCAGGGGAAGGGTTGTTAGCAGCAGGGCCACGAGAGAGGCCATGGTCCGCTCGCCGATCCAGCCTAGGGCTAGACTCGATAGGGTAATCCCCAGTTGAGTGGTTGACAGGAGGCGATCGATATCCTGTTGCAGAATCTGCACGCTACGGGCCGGGAGATCTCCGGCATCGACGAGTTGGTTGATGCGCGATCGCCGCACGGACACCATGGAAAACTCGGCGGTGACAAAGAAGGCGTTGATGGCAATTAGACCCAAGACTGAGAGTAAGCTCAAGAGGATATCTTGCCAGGTCTGAGCTTCGAGTCCGAGGGTTAGGGCCAGTAGGGGGGGATGAATCAGGAGGACCAGTATTAGGGCCAACAGGCCGATACCTCCCAGGCGAGAGAGTCGGGTAATGGGGTTGGGTCTTCGAATCAAGGGTTTGTGGCGATTGCGGTTCCCGCACGCTTTGCGAACGCTCACGAATTTCAAGGTCGGTCCTGGACTTATACCTCTTAAGTTTGACAATTTCAGTTTGACAATATCTTGTTCTAGGCTGAGTCAACGCTGTCCTCGGACTGATAACTTTGGATTTGAGCTTCAACATCCTGCAAGATATCTTCTTCGTCAAGAAATCGCGGGTTGTTGCTGTTGGGCTGATTGTCCGGTTGGTTGCTGAGGTTGCTTCCGGGTCTAAATTCTGGCTGAGTGACTCCTTTGAGAGCCTCTCGCCCTAGGGAAAATCCCCAGATCGCGCTGAGACCCCCCGCTGCCATCATGAGTAGTAGTAAGGTGATGGTTAAGAAGACAGTCCAGTTAAATTTCATGGTGGTGAGTCTCGCTAACGTCTTGTCAGTCAGGTCCGGGCGAAGTGGTTTCGCTACATTGACGCTACAGGAGGCAGGATAGTGGGTCAGGCCAAGTCCGCACTATTCTATCCTAAGTTTTGTGCGAGCGGGGTGCTGACAGGAATCATCCTTGAGGAATTTTGGTCACCCCCTAGCTGAAATTTGACCGATCGCGCTAGAATCGAATCCGGGTTCTTTCTAGGAGACTGGAGACTCCCGTCGCATTTGGGCGGTTGGCCGAGCGGTTTAGGCAGCGAACTCATAATTCGCCTTAGGCGGGTTCAACTCCTGCACCGCCCACTATCAGGTTTGAGACCGGGTTGAGGCGGCAAGAACGGCGATCGCGCCGGGTTGCGATCGCCGTTCGCGTCACGTTCACTCCCTCTCCGGGATAGCTAGTCAAGGAAAAACTCACTTCCACGAATGGGGCTACTTTGGCCGCTTCGGTTCATGGTATCGATGGAGGTATTATAGGGGTTCGCCAGATCCGGAGTCCGCATAAAGGGATCGTTGGTCAGTTGCTGCAACATGACATCACGATACAGGACGTTCAGGAGTTCGCCATCCCGAGCAATGTCATTTTCGGGGAAGGCGAAGAAGAGACTGTCGATCTGACTGGGGATGCTCCGATTGGTGAAAAAGTCACGACTATGTTCGAGAAAGGCTCGTTCAAATGCATTGGGAAGGGTCAAGGTTCGTAGCCGTCGCGTCTCTAATCCGGGAACCGTCACTTCTGAATCGGAAATTTGGGCTGTCGCGGCTGGGGCCATGGACATCATTGTCGCGATCGCCGCTCCGAATAGGCTGGTTAGACGCAGTGAATGGTTCATAGACTTCTCCTCAACGTTGATTCTTTAGTTTAACCGATCCATTGGCTTATTTGAGTTTTCCTCAGCGCCTCCCGTTGACGGCGCGATCGCCTCAATTGTTCCCCAGTTTTTCGTGATCCCCAATCTCAGTAGGAACACTCAGATTCAGCCAATCGTCCCTAAACTCGATTCAGTATAACCTGGGAATCTTGCCCTCAACCATTGCGATTTATTGCAATCTCAGGCATTCCTAACGTATCAGAAAGCACCTTTTTTGCAAAAAGGTTATGATAAGGTTAAGAGAGAGCAGTCGACTGAAACGACCTAGCCAATGCAACCTAAATGCAACGAGTTAATCCCGTCCCAAACCCCGGTTCTCCCGTTGCTCATGAGTTGGTGTTGATTGCGACGCTCAACCCAGACAGCATCTTGACAGAAAATCTCGTAAAACACAGAGAATTTATCATGACGAACCCAAACTTTTTAACCGTTAAACATCCTTATCATGGTCGGCTCGACCCCAACCATCCTGAAGCGTTATTGTTCGATGCGAATCTTCAGGAATTTGCCCAAAAAGTTGGCTATATTAGTTGCCTAGAAACCAGCGGTAAACTTCCTCCAGATATCGCGTTTCAAGAAGTCGAAGAACTTTGGGAAAAACTCAAAGATGCAAGCCAATCTCTTGGCTTGGAATCCCCCGACGATCACCATTAGACTATGAGAAGTCAATTCATGCCAATCAGGGGTCACAGGGCCAAACAATCGGGCAACCCAGCCGGGTTGCCCGATTGTCGTAATTCAGTCTCGGGGTTGCCGAGAATCTAGTCATCAAGATGATCTAAACAATGGTCAACGGTCGCCAGATAGCCATCATCGGTGAGAGTTTCAGGAGATAATCGATCATCGGCGATCGCCGCCTCAACCACATCTTCAGCACAGATCTGGCCACTATCATAATCCGACGCAAGTTGATTGAATTGAGCGATTCCCTGATCTTGGAGATAGCCATTGCGGGCCAGTTGAACTAGGTCAACGGCCGAAATCCCCTTCTCCGGTGATTCTGCCCGAGACGGCGGTACGGAGATTAAGGAAACACAAAGCAGGGAGAGGAGGGTGAGATTTAAGCGTTTTAGCATGATCAATGTCCTTTTATAGCAGTCGTCATACAAATCAGGACACTTGGGGTTGAAAAATCTTAAGATCTGGTAAGTATTGCCGAGGTCATGTCGAGTATGGCTCGTGCTATATTTTTAACTACATTTATATAATAGCATGGTTATTTAATTTGTGCAACAAATTTTGGTGTGATCGGTCTCGGAGGATTAAGCGGTCGCCGATCAACCTCCATAGGTGCGAGGCGTATACACCCAAGGTCGGCCCTCTCCCGATTGCACCTGGCGCGTCTGACTCGATCCGATTAAAATTACTGTCCGCATATCCGCATCCCCAGCCGTCACCTCTGCCAACGGCTTCACCCTTACCCCTTGCCCAACTCGCCCCAAATTGCGAGCCAAAACCACCGGTGTAGCCGGCGATCGCCACTCCAGAAGTAGCTCCCGCGCCCGGTCTAACTGCCAGGTCCGTTGCTTAGACACAGGATTATAAAGAGCGATCGCAAAATCCCCCTGGGCCGCCGCCCGCAAGCGCGACTCAACCACCGACCAAGGCTTCAGAATATCCGAGAGAGAGATGACCGCAAAATCATGACCCAGCGGCGCACCCACCTGAGCGGCCGCCGCCTGCATCGCTGAAATTCCTGGACAGACTTCAATCTCCACCAGAGACCAATCCGGGTTCTCTCGGGTTTCCAAGACCTCAAACACCGCCGCCGCCATCGCAAAAATCCCCGGATCTCCCGACGAGACCAACACCACCCGTCGGCCCATAGCCGCCAAATCCAACGCCTGACGAGCGCGATCGCCCTCAACACGATTGTCCGACTCATGACGGCGAATCGACGGCGATCTTAGCGGTTCCACCAAATTCAAATAGGTCCGATAACCCACCCAATCCGTCGCCTCTAGCAAGGTTCGCCGCACCTGAGGCGACATCCACTCAAACGATCCCGGCCCCGTCCCCACAATCGCCAAATAACCCCGTTGAGGCAGTTGTTCATAGACCAAACAGCGATCGCTCGGACGAACATCAGGACCGATCTCAGTCGCAACAATCAGCCGGTATTCTCCCGACTCAGACCCCGACTCAGACCAAGGTAAACGACTCTGTTCGAGCCATTCAGGCAAACTCCCCTCCCAGGCGAAGCTTGTCGGGGAGGGGGTGGGGTGGGTTTCAAACCTCACCGTCGCCCCAGCCAAAACCTGAGCAATAAACCCTTTTGCCTGATCGGGGTCATTCAGCAAGCGATAGCCCCGAGGCGGCGCCAGAAGCGTCGTCCGAAAGCGAATCTCTCCACTGGCGGTAATCGCCGGGGAGACCTGCAACAGTTGGGCAATCTGACGGGCCAAGTCATTCACGCCCTGTAACCCTCCCAGTAGAGGAACCACTGTACTTCCATCTTCGGCGATCGCCAACACGGGCGGGTCCTCCGTCTTATTGCCCAACACCGGGGCCAAGGTGCGAATGAGAATCCCCGCCGCACAGATACCAATAATCGGGGTTTTCTCTTCAAACAGCGATCGCAGCGTCGGCCCAAACTCAGCAAACGAGTGGTCTACCCCCGTCGTGCGGCGGTCTAAGCCATAGACCATGCCATCGCACCCCTGGGCCACCTGACGGGCCAGGGAGACACTTCTCTGATTCAAAACCACAATGGCAACCGTCATCGCCACCCCTCCGCATTTACGAATCACTCATTATCAAGGGGGTTGAGTGAGAATGCAAGCACCGTTTCATCAATTCCCTTGAGATGTAGGGGGCGAAACTTGGTAATTTCGGATTCTTGTAAATAGTCCGCCACCGCTGCTGAAATCAGAATCCCTCCCGGCTGGGCCACTTCCTGAAGCCGCGCCGCAATGTTAACACTCGGACCGATCGCCGTATAATCCGATCGCTCCTCACTGCCAAACATCCCCACCACCGCTGTTCCTTGGTGAATGCCACAACGGAATTGAACTGGAGTCAGTCCCTCCTCCATCCATTGAGCATTCAGGGCATCCAACTGATGATACATCTGGCGGGCGGCGTGAATGGCCTGTTGCACCTGAACCTCGGGTTTCATATCCTCGGGTGCGCCAAAAATCGCCATCACCGCATCACCGACAAACTTATCCACCGTTCCCCCGGCCTGGAAAATCACCTGACTCATCGAGGAGAGATACTGATTTAAAATTTGGGCCACTCGGCGCGATCGCAGTTGATTGGCCATCTGAGTAAACCCGACAATATCCGTAAAGACAATGGTCACCAGGCGCGGTTCCGGGGTTAAATTCAATTGCAACTCCCCCAAACGGGCTTTCTCCACCAACGCCGGCGGCAGAAAACGGGTTAACACCGATTGCGTTAAATAGCGATTGAGGTCCTTAATCTGTCGTTCTTGTTCCTTGAGGGCTAATAAGTTGCGAATTTGGGCCAGGAGTTCGCGATCGTTAAACGGCTTCGATAAATAGGCATCGGCCCCCTGTTCGACGCCTTCGAGGCGGGTTTCTTCGTTGGCTTTGGCCGTCAATAAGACAATGGGGGTTCCCTGTAAGTCTTCATCAGCACGAATCGCCGCAATCAAATCTAATCCCGAGACCTTGGGCATCATTAAATCGGTGACAATAGCATCGGGATGGTGAGATTTAGCGAGAAGTATCCCTTCCTCGCCGTTACTGGCTAGGAGAGCCTGATAGCCTGCCTCCTGGAGAATCCCCGCCACATAGACTCGTAAGTCACTGTTATCTTCGACAAATAAAATGGTGGCGGCAAAATTGGTGGCGTTTTTCTTGACATTTACATTAGATTGTGGTACAGGTCTATCGCTGCCGGTGGGCAGAGCCTCAGCCGCCTGAGAATCTGACGAGGTTAGGCGTTGTTGGCCAAGGCTGTGGGAATCGCAATCGAGATCCGCCAACTCAACCGTGAAGCGGCTGCCCTCAGGCCGCGCCTCATCGTTAGTCGGGGCGAGAGATGTTTCGCCCCCACGCAGACCCGATGGCGATTCTCGCCCGCTTCGCGATCGCGCCTCTAAGGCTAAGGAGTCCGGGGGGAGATGGTCGCTTCCGGTGGGCAACTGCACGGTGAAACAACTGCCCTGGCCCACCTGGGACTCAACCTGCACCTGACCGCCATGGAGTTGTACCAACTCCTTAACCAAGGCTAAGCCGAGACCACTACCCTCGTAGGTGCGATCGACAGAGCCTTCAGCCTGATAAAAGCGGTCAAATAACTGGGGGAGGCGATCGCCGTCGATGCCAATTCCCGTATCTCGCACCTGCAACCTGACACCCTCCTCATCTTGGGCCACCGAGACCTCAATCTCGCCACCTGGGGGAGTAAACTTCATTGCATTCGAGAGCAGATTATAGAGAACCTTCTCAAACAAATCCAAATCCAGATACACCAGAACCCGACCCTGAAGCCGTTGTTGTAAGCGAATCCCCTTACGTTGACAATAGGGACGAAACGCCTCTAGGGTTTGTCCAACCCAGGTTCCGAACTGACAGGGAGCAAACCTCGGCTGCATCCGTCGTTCATCGAGCCGTTGCAAATCCAGCAATTGATTCACCAACCGCAACAGCCGCCGACAATTGCGCAGCGCCATCTCAGCCCGCTCATAGGATAACCCCTGTCCCTGATTCACCGCCGCCTCCAGGGGTCCCATCATCAGCGTTAAGGGGGTGCGAAACTCATGGGAGACATTTTGAAAAAACTCCGTCTTCTGACGGTCTAAGATCAGTAAGCGTTCCGCCTGTTGGCGCGTTTTCTGATAGAGTCGAGCCTGTTGCACGGCGATCGCCGCCTGAGCCGCCACCGCTTGCGCCAGAGACACCTCATGCAGATGCCAAGCTCGGGGAGTGTCATTTTGTCGCAGGGAAATACTGCCAATAATGCGCCCATCACAGAGTAACGGAACCACCAACAGAGCGCGGGCCGGATGATGAAACGGTTGATAATCCTGAGTCCAGGTCGGTTGAGCCGCCATATCCTCAATCACCACCGGCTGTTGCGTCTCCAGCAGATGTTGTAGAACCCGATTTCCCTCAATGGGAACCACCGACTGAGGTAAACGGCCTTCGCTACTGTCTTCATGCTCTCGCTCATACAGGCCCACACAGTCGACAAATTCATCCTCTTGAGTCCAGAGGGATAGGGCGCAGCCATCAGCCTGTAACGCACAGCCGAGTTGTTCGGTAATCGCCGCAAAAATATCGGGAGGATTGAGACTCGAGCGAATGGCAGTGGTGATGGTGTTAATCAAGGCTTCCCGCTGAGCCAGAGTTTGCATCATCTCCAGGGTTTGGGATTGGGCCAGGGTCAGGGCCGCTTGTTCGGCCACCATGACCACCAATTGCACCTCATCATCCTGCCAAATCCGTCCCTGACTGCATTGGTGCAAGGCCAAAACCGCCACCAGAGAAAATTCTCCGGGCCGTTGGGCCATCTCCTGGGGGTTGATCTCTCCGGTGAGCAGCGTGGGATGACGATACACCGGGGCGCTGAGGGGGACAATTAGACTCGAGCGAATATCGGCCTGTTCATAGGCGTCCGAGAGATGGTGATGAGCCTGGATGCGTTCATCCCGAGAACAGTCATTCATGACGACAATCTCGTCAGTCTCCCAGAGGGTTTGAGCTAAGCAGGGATCTAAGGCGGGGCGTTGGCGGCCAGTGGCGCGTTTGAGATGGTCTGGGAGGGTGGGGCCAGCGTAACCAAACCACTGCGATCGCGAAGCGTGCGAGAATCGCAATCGCGAAGCGTGCGAGAATCGC
>SIHH01000006.1:18946-20172 GCA_004299065.1 Phormidium sp. SL48-SHIP
ATCGCGTTGGTGGGGTTGACTCAGAAGTCCAACCGGGATCGTCACAGGTACGCAAAATACAACAACTGGCCTCGAACATCTGCCCCATCGTTTCGACAATGGTTTGCAGGATTTGCCGATAGTTGGTGCGCGAGCGAATGGTGTTGGTGACCGCATTCAGCAGCGACTCTTGGCGTAGGGTGCGACAGAGTTGTTCAGTGCGAGTTCGTAAGACATTATGAGTATCCACCGCCTGGCGCACGACGGCCCGTAACTCATCGACGTGCCAAGGTTTAGTGACATATTTAAACACCTTGCCACTATTAATCGCCTCGACCAAGTCGTCCACATCGGTGTAGGCTGTCACCAGAATGCGGATCATGTCGGGATATTGCATGGCCGTCAGACTCAGGAACTCGGTTCCCGTCATTTTCGGCATCCGCTGATCCGAGACGATCACCGCGACATCTTCCTCTCGGGCAAGAATTTGCAGCGCCTCTTGCCCACTAGAGGCTCTGAGTACCTGATAGGTCGGGGACAGAACGCGCTCGAGTAGGTCAAGGTTGTCGGGTTCATCGTCCACGACCAAAATCTTAGTGAGGCGACGGGGGCGATCTATCATTCAAGATCGGTCAAACAACAGTGGACAGTTAACAGTTGGCGTAACAGTTCAGCCTGGGCGAGGGAGTCAGTGGTGCTGATGAGGTCAGCTCGGTCTGGCCCGACGCCAGGGGCCAAAAGACCGGTTTCCATCGCCGGTTTCCATCGCCAGTATAGCGAAAGTTGTCGAACCTCTTGCCCGTCGCATCTTAACCGATTCAGCTACAATGGAAGTTCATGTCAACGTTTGCGACTCATTCAGCCTCCTCAAGTCCTGTTCGCGGATTCTCAAGCTGGCATCCTTCATCCCTCCGACTAGACCTGTGAACTTCTTTGGTACTGCACGCTCTCAACCCAATTCAGGTTCTCAAGGACGGCCGAATCCTTCCTCTGTCTCTCGTTGGCTTGTTTCTGACGTGGCTGTGCGGCGGGCCACCTCTCAGGATTTACGGACTCTTTCGGAGATTTTGGCGGCCAGTTTTCATGAAACTCAAGGTTGGCGCACCTGGTTATTGCCCCTAATCCGTCTGGGAATTTATGAAGATTTACGCCATCGACTGCGTTCTAGCCAACATCCCCACGCCTGTCTGGTGGCCATCGATGGCGGCGATCGCCCTCGACTGGAACACGACCTCGATGCGCCCCTC
>SIHH01000006.1:20272-45305 GCA_004299065.1 Phormidium sp. SL48-SHIP
CCTCGATGCGCCCCTCAATGCGCCCCTCAATGCGCCCCTCAATGCGCCCCTCAATGCGCCTCGGTTGGCCCGAGGTAATCAGCTTTTGGGAACCGTTGAGCTAAGTTTGAAGTCAACTCCAGCAACGGCATGGCACATGAATGGGTTGAGTTATCCCTACATCTCCAACCTCGCTGTTCGCCCCCAGGCCCGTCGCTGCGGTGTCGCGCGGCAGCTACTAATCGCTTGTGAGCAAACGGCCCTAGAGTGGGGCTTCCGGGATATCTATCTGCATGTTTTAGATAACAACCTACCGGCTCGTGCCCTTTACACCCAGTTGGGCTACCGCCTGCGACGAGTTGAGTTAACTTGGGGAGCGACTTGGTTTGGTCAACCTCGACAATTATTTCTCTCAAAGTCCCTCATCCGTTCCTGACGGGGTTCGCCTCGGATGATGCCATCATGGCGTTCAACCCGGCTCAAGTGTTCAGGTTACCTGGGGCAAAGGCTGACGGTGGAGCCTAGCGAAAATTTCTGATAGAATCAAGGCAAGGGTGTGGCCAGTGATTTTATGAGGACGGGACTGACTCTGGGACAGGTTGTGCTAAGGTCATGACATCTAGGTCATTGCATCTAGGGTTGTTCCATTATCTAAAATACTCATCACCCACGACCGTTTAGCGGACTGACAGAGCTGGTTTTGCCGTGATTGAGTGCTGGATCTATCTCTCCTGTCGTCCTTCTACTTCGGTACGAGTTTCGTGGTATCTCTTAACAGATTAAGTTACTCTAAGAGCAGATGCCTCCCCCTTGACCGCCTGACTATGACCTAAGGCATGATCCATTCCTGAAACGAGAGTTACTGATATGTCGCGAAGCCTCGTTAAGTCTTCACAACCTGCCGAGCTTATTTCCCAGCTTAATAGCGGTCAGCTGTTGGCGGTCGATAGTCGTCGTCGCAACGGCTTGATTATCTACAAACGATACCACGCAGAGTTTGCGGGACCTGGGGCTGCTGTTGGGGGCTTTTTTGATGTAGGAACCCAACGGACGATTCCCGTTGGGGATCTCGCTCTTGTTGCGCCCGAAGCCTATGAAGATCGGCAAAAAGCCTATTCCATTCGACGACATTGGATTCGTCTGACGGAACAGTTGACGGAAAACCCCGTCCCCCTGCAACGGGCGAAAATGTTGTTGGCCCAGTTTGAACATTATTTTGACGCAGATACGGTAAACAGTTTGCCCGATGATGCCTTAGCGAGCTTGGTGGGGGTTTTGCCCAGTACCATCAAGATGGTGCGTTACCCTAAGCGAGTCCAACCTCGGGAGTTGAGAGCAATGGCTAGGGTTTAGAGACTTTTCAGGAGAGGAGTGCGTCAACGCCCCGGATAACAGGGTTTTGGGCGTTGTTTTTTCGTGGCAATTGTCGTGGCAGCAATTGTCGTGGCAAGGTTTACATCTGCATGGGAAGGACGAACCAAGAGGTGCCTGGCTCCCTAGGAGGCACTGGCGGCTAAATCGGCTGCGTTTTGGGCGTCGTCTAAGGCTGGACGTAGGCATTCTAACCATTGAATGAGACTATCGAGTTGCTTTTCAGCCGAGAGGACTCCGAGGCCACGCACGGTGACCTTCCCAGAACTATAGACGAACCGGGACTGTAAATGTTTCGGTAAATGTCGTTTTAAGAGTCCCCAGGCGGGTTCTTCCATGGGGGTCTCTAGGACGACATGTTGTTTTCCTTCGGGCTTGATGCGGGAAAATCCGAGCGTTTTGGCCAGTTGTTTGAGTTCCATCACCCGCAACAGTTGGCTGGCGGCTTTCGGGAGGGGACCGTAGCAATCTTGCCAGTCAAGGGCGATCGCCTGCAAGGCGTCCGAGGAGTCAGCGGTAGCCACCTGACGGTAGGCACTCATTTTATGGTCGAGATCCGGGATATAGTTGCTGGGAATAAAGGCCGTCAGGTTGAGATCAACTTGGGTATCATTGACTTTGGGGATAGCCTGGCCCTGAATGTCGCGGATTTCTTCTTCAAGCATGGTGCGATAGAGATCAAAGCCGATCGCATTCATCTGGCCCGATTGTTCGGCCCCCAACAGATTCCCCACGCCGCGAATTTCGAGATCTCGCATGGCCAACTGATACCCCGATCCCAATTGACTAAACTCTTGCAACGCCCGCAAACGCTTCTGAGCGGCTTGGGAGAGTTGACGACGCTGACTATAAAATAACCAGGCATGGGCCTGAACCCCCGATCGCCCCACCCGGCCTCGCAGTTGATACAGTTGAGACAGACCAAAGCGATGGGCATCTTCAATCAAAATCGTATTGACGCGGGGAATATCTAAGCCTGACTCAACAATGGTGGTACAAACCAGAACATCCGCTTCACCACTGCTAAAGGCTAACATCACTGATTCGAGTTGAGCCACGTCCATTTGACCATGGGCGATCGCAATCCTAGCACTCGGAACGAGTTCACGAATTTTCGCCGATCGCTCCTCAATCCCCTCGACTCGGGGAACCACATAAAACACCTGGCCGCCGCGATCGAGTTCCTGGGCGATGGCCCCTCGGATGGTTTCCCAGTCATAGCGGGCTAAATGGGTTTTAATGGGACGGCGGGAGGGCGGCGGCGTGGTAATCAGGCTAATCTCACGAATCCCCGACAGAGACATATACAAGGTCCGAGGAATCGGTGTCGCTGTCAGGGTTAAGACATCGACTTGGGTTTTCAGGGCTTTGATTTTCTCTTTCTGACTCACCCCAAATCGCTGTTCTTCATCCACGACTAATAGGCCCAAGTCTTTGAACTTCACGCTTTTACCCAGAAGTTGATGGGTTCCCACCACGACATCTAACTCCCCAGTGGCTAAACGTTGCTGAATGTCCTTGCGTTCCTCGGTGGTGCGGAAGCGGTTAAGCAGGCCCACCTGAATCGGGTAGGGGGCAAAGCGCTCTTTGAGGGTGTGATAATGCTGTTGGGTGAGGATCGTCGTGGGGGCGAGTAGGGCCACTTGTTTACCGGCCGTAATGGCTTTAAAGATGGCCCGGATGGCCACTTCAGTTTTGCCAAAACCCACATCGCCGCAAACTAAGCGATCCATGGGGCGATCGCTCTCCATATCATGTTTAATATCTTGGGTGGCTTTGAGTTGATCGGGGGTGGGTTGATAGGGGAAGGAGTCTTCGAGTTCTTGTTGCCAGGGGATGTCGGGAGGATAGGCAAATCCCTGTTGTTTGGCTCGTTGGGCGTAGAGTTTCAACAAGTCAATGGCAATTTTCTTGATGGCTTTGCGGACTTTGTTTTTCGTCCGTTCCCAGGCTTTGCCCGACATTTTGTTGAGTTGCACGGTGCCACTGCCGGTATGGCGGTAGCGAGAGAGGGCGTTGAGTTGATCGGCGGCGACGCGCAGGGTTCCATCGGCATAGCGTAATACCAGATATTCGCGGGTTTCGCCGTTGAGGGTGAGGCTTTCGAGTTGCAGAAATTGCCCGATTCCGTGGTTATGGTGAACGACGTAGTCTCCCGGTTGCAGTTGGTTGGGATCGACTTGTTTGGAGGCGGCCCGGCGACGTTTGCGGATGTAGCTGGGGCTGGCGAGGGCATGTTGACCGAAGAACTCGCGATCGGTGACGATGACGAGGCGTAGGGTGGGCAGGATGAAGCCTTCGAGTTCGGCTTGGCCTGAGTATTTGAGGGCGATGGGGATGTGATGGGTTTGCAGGCGATCGACGGCGGGATAGTCGCGGGGATTGGGCAGGAATTGGGCGCTACAGTCATGTTCTTGGAGTAGGGCCACGGTGCGACTGGGTTGGGCGGAGACGAGAAAGATGTTGAAGCCGCGATCGCGTTCCTGTCGCAGAATTTGCGCGATTTTGGCGAATTGATGGGGGGTGGTGGCTAGACGGCGACTGGCCAGGTTGAGATGTTTGCCGGGGTGGTTGTCGGCGTCGCGATCGCTGACGACTAATTCCCGCAAATCGACTTGTGGCAAGGGACAGGGGGCGAGACTTTCGTTTAGGGGGCGATGGAGGGGGCTGAGTTGGGGATGGCGATCGCGATGGCTGAGGAAGTCCTGTTCGACATGGTCAACCCAGCGATCGCTGTGACCCTGACAGGCTTCGGGTTCATCGACAACGAGGAGACTGTTCTCGGGTAGGTAGTCCAGCAGGGAGGCGGGGACATCAAAGGCTAAGCCGACTTGGGCGCTCGGGGATAAGTCGCTGGCCTGTTGGGGCCAATCGTCACCCATCTCGGTAGCCAGACCACTGTTGAGTTGGCGCGGTGTTAGCACAACTTGGTCTATTTTGTCAAGCGATCGCTGACTAATGGGGTCAAATTCCCGCATTTTTTCGAGTTCATCGCCAAAAAACTCCAGACGCAGCGGCAGTTCAGCGGAAACCGGGAAAATATCGATAATATCCCCCCGTCGGCTCCATTGTCCTTCACTTTCGACCAAGGACACCGACTCATAGCCCAATTCTGCTAACCGCCGTTTGAGGGCGCCTAGGGAGAGTTCGAGTCCGAGGTGGAGACGCAGACAGGATTGGCTAAAGTGTTCGCGGGGGGGTAAATGGGGATGAAGGGCGCGTTGGGTGGCGACAATGGCGAAGGGGGGAGGATCGCGGTCTGGTAGATGGACGAGATCGGCTAAAACTTGTAATTGTCCCCAGGTGATTTCGTCGGCATCACGGTCGTCATAGGGGGAGGCTTCACTGGTGGGGTAGAAGTGAACCACCGGCCAACCCATTTCTTGCAGTTGCGCCGCCCAACGGCCGGCTTCTTCTAAGGTGGCGGTGATGGTACAGAGATGCTGTTGACGTTGTTGGGCTAAGGCCGATACCATCAGACCCTTGGGAAAGCGAGGAACTCCATCGAGGTGTAAGCGTCCATCGCGATCGAGAACGGTGTTTAGCTCTTGAGTTAGAGGAGTTCGAGCCAGAGTACGAACAACGGAAGAAAAAGCCATAACAGAGCAACAGCAGCGATCGCACGACAGTGATGCGACGATTCATCTCACGGCTAACCTTCGGTCTAGCGCGAGTCTTCTCATCGCATTGAGCTGACATCCTCCCAGCGCCGAATCAAAGATTACGGCGTGGGGTTCCCAATTCAACCACCAAACTTATCAAGCAAGCTTTCGCTAACTTGACAGGGGTTTAGATGTCCTTGGGCGTTAATTCGGGAGTGTCCCCCCCTACTCACAAGTTCTAATCCTTTAGCCAAAAGATTCCGTCCAGCATTTTCGTCTCTATCGAGAACCAATCCACAGGAGCAAATATGGGTTCTTTGAGATAGGGACTTCTTCACAATTTGATGACCGGCACTACACTCTTGACTGGTAGATTGCGGTGGGACGGAAATGACAATTTTGCCAAAGACCTGACCGTAGTATTCCAACCACTCAAAGAACTGTCGCCAGGCTGCATCACTGATACTTTTAGCTAAACGATGGTTTTTAACCAGATTCCGCACTTGAAGCTCTTCAAACACCACCAAATCGTTAGATTTGACGACGCACCTTGCTAACTTCACAGCAAAGTCTTTACGTTGGCGAGAGACTTTTAAGTGCTTTCTTCCCAGTTTGGTAATCGCCTTTTTCCGCTTGTTGGAGCCTTTTTGTTTGCGACTTACCTGGCGTTGAAGCCGTTTGAGGGACTTCTCCGCTTTTCTGAGATGACGGGGATTCTCAATCTTATTGCCCCGATTATCAGTATAAAAGTGGGTTAAACCGACATCCAAGGCGATCACCTGTTCGGTCGGCTCCACGGCTTCTAATCGGTCATGTTTAAGGCAAAATTGGACATAATACCCGTCCGCCCGACGCACAACCCGAACCCGTTTAATTTGCTCGGGTTGATAATAGTTAAGGTCAAACGCTCCTCTCATGCGAAAGGTTCCTGCCTTAAATCCATCAGTAAACGTTAAAGACTGCCGATCTTCAGAGAGCTTCCAGCCCGTTGTTTTGTACTCAACCGACCTGGCCTTCTTGAATTTTGGGTATCCCTTCTTTTTGACCGATGGACTTTGGCAATTCTCGTAGAAACGCTGAATTGACTGCCACGCCTTTTCAGCCGAAGCTTGACGAGCTTGGGAGTTAAGTTTCTTGGCCCATTCATACTCTTTTGCCAGAACCGCACAGAGGGCAGATAGGTCGTATTGTCCAACGCCTTGATGATCCATCCAGT
Organism: Phormidium sp. SL48-SHIP; assembly: GCA_004299065.1. Taxonomy (GTDB): domain Bacteria; phylum Cyanobacteriota; class Cyanobacteriia; order Cyanobacteriales; family Geitlerinemataceae; genus Sodalinema. The sequence goes on from SIHH01000006.1 coordinate 26,441, forward strand.
GTCGGATACAACGATTTCTGACAAAGGCTGCCGTGCGAATCATTTCGTCAATGACCGCAAACGGCTTGACAGAACCTCTGAGCTTGGCTTCAAGTACGAACATGACCAAGAGACTAGCTTTGTGGCTCCATACTACCATAACTTTTGTTGATGGGTCGCCATTCATCTCGGCACTCAATCCAAGATTAGAGTGCGAGCCTTCTTTCGACATTGAGGTCAATCTGATCTATTCTAACCAGATGCGGCCATTTCTCACCTCAGCGGCCATGGCTCTAGGTCGGTTTGAGTCTTGATTTAAGGGTTGGTTTGAGTGTTCAAGGCTACAAAACGCTGATCCGTCCTAGGGGACAATGAGCGGCAGTGGTTTGGTCAAGGGGGGTGGGGTTAAGGTTCGATGAACCTTTGCGTCATCATCAGTCCCCCTGAGCCATTGCACCGAGACTGAGACCATCCCCCCTTTCCCAAGCTACCTAGCACAGATGCGGTTCAGCATTGTTTAATAATGAGAACACCCCAGATTATTGTCTGTGGATTAGGTCCGACGGGCTACGAAATTTTCCGACTGCTGCGACAGCAAGGGATTGAGGCCATCGGTATCCATGATCACCCTCTCCCCCAGGAAACGGATCATGTGATTGTGGGCAATTTGCGATCGTCCTCGACGCTTCTCGCGGCTGGCATCCAAGAGGCTCAAACTCTGGTGTTAGCGATGGTTGATGATGCGGTCAATCTAGCGGTTTTAGTGCAGGCGCGTCTCCTGAATCCCCATATTCGCATTGTTAATCGACTCTTCAACCAGCGGTTGGGGGAACGACTCAATCATACCCTGGAGCATCATACGGCCATGAGTGTGTCGGCCTTGGCGGCGCCGGTGTTTGCTTTTGCGGCGTTCGGAAATCGGGCGATTGGTCAACTTCAGTTATTTAACCAGACTTGGCCCATTCATGAAGAGTATATCCATGAGGGCCATGATTGGCTAGGACGCACCTTAGATGAACTCTGGGACGATCGCTCGCGGATGTTGATCTATTATCTGCCGATGCAGACTCATTTAGATTTGGTTTCGGCGGTGTTGCGTCAACAGCCTCTGCAAGTCGGCGATCGCCTGATTATTGCAACTCAGCCGACGATCGGCTCCCGCCATAAATCCTGGCTGGCCCGAGGAAAACAATTTTTCCGTTGGCTGAAAACCCTACGTCAGCAAATTCAGTCGAGTGTGGCGATTACTCTGGTTCTGTTTCTAACGATTTTCGTTGCCACCTTGACATACACGGCAATTAATGCTGAGGTGACGGCGGTCGATGCCCTTTATTTTTCTGTGGGCATGATTACCGGGGCCGGCGGGAACGAAAAGGTTGCTGAAACGGCTCCAGCCTTGATTAAAGTCTTTACGGTGATCATGATGTTAGCGGGAGCCGGGGTGATTGGTATTGCCTATGCTCTCCTCAATGACTGGGTGTTGGGAACGAGCTTCCGTAAACTTTGGAATGCGGCCCCAACGCCGAGTGAGAATCACTATATTGTCTGTGGGTTAGGGGGCATTGGCATTAAGATTGCCACCCGTTTGCAGGAAAATGGCTATGAGGTGGTGGCGATCGATCATGATCCCAATGGTCGCTTTTTGCATACAGCCCAATCTCTGAAAATCCCGGTTGTGCAAGGAGACGCGACGCTCCCGGATACCCTGGAAACGGCGAACGTTCACCGGGCCAAGGCTCTGTTTGCGGTTAGCAGCGATGACACCACCAACCTAGAAATTGCCCTAACGGCTAAAGGACTTCAGAGCGATGTCCGGGTGGTTGTCCGCGCCCATGATGCCCATTTTGGCATGATGGTTCAGGAGGTGTTTGAGTTTAACTCGGTCTTGAGTCCGACGGAAATTGCTGCTCCCTCCTTTGCGGCGGCGGCCCTGGGGGGTCAGATTTTTGGCAGTGGGATGACGGCGGGAAATCTCTGGATTGCTATGGCCACGACGATCACCCCCGAACACCCGTTTCTGGGACAGGATGTGAAGTCGGCGGCGGCGAATGGTGATTTTGTGCCGCTCTATCTCGAAACCCGTGGCGATACTCTCCATGGTTGGGAGTTATTGGGGGCTGAGTTGACAGCGGGCGATCGCCTCTATTTAACGATTCCGGCTAATCGTTTGGCTCAACTCTGGCGTGTGGTGGAACCGGAACTTCAACTCCCGGCCCCATCGTCTGAGTCCAATGGTCAGTCTAACTCCCGTCAGAATCGGATCGTGATGAACAATTGACGGGACTGTCGGGGGGCAAAATCCCCTCGCTGGCAGCGGCTAGGGATGGCTTCTCCTCCTAGGAAGACAGGCCCTGTCCTGGCTGGGTTTCGCCATCACGCTACCAATCTTGTGGCGGAATTAGCTAAGTTGGAGACTAGGACAAACTGTTGAGCCAGGTGCGAATTTCATTGACGTCAATCGGGCCAGCATCCCGCACTTGCTCTCGGCTGTCTCCGGGTAAAGTCCAGGTTTCAGGACAGCCGAGGCTGGGTCGTTGGATTTGGGTTTGGGCAATTAAATCCAAGCTTTTAGCTTCGACGAGATACAACCTCGCCTGAGTTCCATAACTGGCTAGGGAGCCATACCAACCTTCTTCATTGAGATACCAGCAGGTTTCCCCATCGCTAGGGTTCATGGTCTCATGGGAGCAGAGAATCAAGGGCGTATCATTCAGGTCTCCTGAGGTGACATCACGCACATCAGCCTCAAGGTCAGGGAGTTTCCCGATGATGTCGTAATTGGTCTCGGGTGTGTCACGAATGAAGATAAGGCTATTGTCGGTGATCTCCTCTTCAGAGTGAGGCGCTTCGGTAATGGCAAAGACGGGTTTTTCAGATAGGGGAATGTCTCCCTCGGAAATCTTGGTAATCCGACAGACGCCGGCCAAGCGCGTTTCAAAGTCGGCTTGGGTTAGCCCCGGCGGTCTTTCTCGGCTGGAGGCTAAATCAGCGCTATTGGGGGCATCTCCGACCTGGGCTGGGGTTAAGGTTGCGGTTTGCTGACGACAGGCGACCAGGGTGAAGAGGAGCGAACAGCTCATTAGAGTCCGAACAGGGAGTTTCATGGGGAGAGTTTAATCGTCAAGAACGGGGAAAAGGGAGAACGATGGTTGGATTAGTTTGACCGTTAATTCATGACTGTGGTGTTTAATGTTAGCTATTTTAGTGTTTATGGGCACAGAGGAGATAGGGTCACGATGACAGAGATGTCTTGGTTACTGATCGGATATGGTAGTCTATTGCGCCGCGATGATGGAGTGGGACAACGGATTGCGGCAGAGGTGGCGGATTGGGAGTTACCGGGGGTGCGATCGCTGCCTCGGCATCAGTTAATGCCGGAATTGGCGGAATCCTTGGCTGATGTGGATCTGGCACTGTTTGTTGATGCCTCTTTGGAGGGAAATGAGGTCAGGATTGAACCTCTGAGTGCTGATTCTGAACCAACGGTGATGGGACATCATCTGACTCCCTCGTCTTTGCTGGGAATGACGCAATGGCTGTATGAGCGTTGCCCCCAAGCTTGGTTAATCTCGATTCCGGGCCAGGAGTTTGGTTTGGGTGAGGGATTGTCGGAGTCGGTTGAAGAGGCGATGACGCAGGTGCTTCAGCAGTTGCGGGAATGGTTCACGGCTGCCAATCCACTTGTCCTTGATGTTCACAGTGGAAGCCTTTTGTTGCCCAGTGATCTAAATCCACCTCACTCAGTTGAATGATTTGGTCACAGGAGGGGGCATAAATCTGACTGAGAACCGCCCAAAGTCCGGTTCGTGTGACGTCTAATAGGGTTTTGAGGCGACTTTCTTGGTTACCGGGTACACCAATTTCGGGGACGATGTTCGCGTCAACCCAGATTCCGTGCAACCCCAGGCTAATTCGGGCCATCCAAATGGCCCGAGGGAGATGACTGGCTGAGGTGATCAGTTCGACGTGATGCACCTGCCAACGTTCGAGGATGGGCAGGCTATAGAAGAAGTTATAAAAGGTTGAATAGGCGCAGTTTTCCAGCCAGACTCGGTCCATGGGGGCGTTGTCTCGTTCGAAGATGAGATAGATGCAGGGGGGCAGGGAACCGGTGGAGATGAGGATGGGAATTTGGGGGTGCGATCGCGCGTATTGGGCGCTATAGATTTCGCGGCGAATGCTTCCACCTAAGACGAATACCCCATCGGTGGGATCGTCTCGATAGCTGAGGGCCTCAAGGCCACGTAGTCCGCTAACGAGAACCAGGGCTAAGATGAGTCCCAGTATTCCCCAGGCGAGTTGGGTCCACAGCGATCGCTTAGACTGGAGCCAGCGCCAGAGTGACTGGGGGATTCTCTGCCAGGAGGGTCGGGTCATGTTAGTCGCTGCCTTCGTTGTTGCGGGGCGATGGGTTCAGGTCTTGTTGGGAGGGTGGGCGAAATTCGACGGAACCATCGTCCTGTCGAATGACTTGTGCGCCGAGGTTTTCGAGTTCGCTGATGGCTCGTTCTTTGACGCTTTCATCGGTGGCGTTAAAGTAAACTTCTTGCCAACCGATGAAACGAGCGCGCAGACTGTCGGGATTGTCCCGCAACCATTGGGCGGTTTGCCGGTAGTAGGAGGCAAAATCGGCGTAGCTGTCTGTTTCTGCGGCTAAGTCGGCCGCTTGTTCGTAGGCGTGGATGGCCCCAGGAACATCGCCCAGGAGGAGAAAGCGATCTAAGGCTTCTAGGAGGGCTAAGACAAAGGCTTGTTCGTCGATGTCGGGGCTAATGGACTCTAAGCCGCGATCGAGCAGTTCGACGCTTTTTAGGGGTTCTCCTTGGCAGTAGGAGACGCCTCCGGGGACAAAGGTATAGGCGGTGAAGAAACGGGGGTCTCGTTGAGTGACTTGGTCGAGATAGGCGAAGTTAAGACGACAGCCGGTTTGATCTCGGGCCGCTTCGTCGCCAAAGTATTGTAGATATTGTAGAAAGGTCCAACTGGCGATCGCGTTGTCAAAGCCTAAACTGGGCAATTGATCAAGAAGCGCGAGTTGCAGTTCTAAGCGTCGTTCTTCTTGGACGGGTTCGGTCTCCTGGTTGATGACCTGTTGCCAGCGTAGTCCCTGGAGGCCGATCGCGGCGATCGCGGCTAAGGTTGCGGTAATTAAACTTAATCCTATGGCTTTCGAGCCAGACAGCATTTGAACCGTCATAACCTCTGTGTTTTGGCCGAACTCTCCCTTCTAGGATAGATCACGGCTTGACATAAAGATCGCCCCTAATGGCCGCCGGTCTGTCAGATGATCAGTCAGATTGTCAGTCACATTGTGATCGCAGACACTACTCAACCGCCCCTGGAATGGCTACAGTGGTTTATCTTTTAAGTCAAAATAAGTCAAAATTGGTTAGACCCGCCCAGCCAGACCCACTAGGACTCGTACGGTGACTCATCTCGGATATCTGCTTAGGGCTGACATGGCATCGTTGAGACTAGCATCATCAGGAATTACGGTTCCAAGACCTGTAGATAGGGTCTAAAGGGTTCATATTCAACCTCGTTTCGCTTTATCGTCCTTCTTCGACCCCATCACGCATGAATCGTCCTCATCCTTCCATTCTTCAATCCGTTACGGTGGTTGGCACTGTTCTTCTAACCAGCACCGTGTCCTTCCTTAATCCGCTGTCGAGTCGATCGAGTCACGCCGCCACTTTGGAAAATAGTCCTAAAGCCGTTTTGGATGAGGCCTGGCAGATTGTTAATCGCGATTATGTCGATGAAAACTTTCAAGATACGGATTGGCAACAAGTCCGTGAAGAACTTTTAGGGCAGGAGTACAGTTCCCGAGAACAGGCCTATGCGGCGCTCCGTCGTGCCTTGGCCCGCTTGGATGACCCCTATACACGCTTTTTGGACCCTGAAGCTTTTGAGGCGCTCAATGAGCAAACCTCGGGGGAACTGTCGGGGGTGGGTTTGCGCTTAGAACGGGATGAGCAACAACAAAATCTCTCGATTGTGGAGCCGATTCCCAATTCTCCGGCGAGTCGTGAGGGGATTGAGGGGGGCGATCGCATTTTGGCGATTGATGGTGACTCAACCGATTTTATGGGAGTTGATGAGGCGTCGCAACGGATTCGAGGTGAGATTGGTACGCCGGTGACGTTGACGATTTTACGCGATCAACGAGAGTTTGATGTGACTCTCGTTCGTAGCCGCATTGAACTCCCGGCGGTTCATCATAGTCTCAGCTTGGAGGGAGACACTCGGGTTGGTTATATTCGCTTGAGTGAGTTTAGTTCTCATGCTCATGAGCAGATGTATCGGGCTATTGAGGAATTGAAAGATCAGGGGGTCGATGCGTTTGTGCTAGATTTACGGGGGAATCCTGGAGGCTTGCTGAATGTGAGTATTCAGATTGCTCGTATGTGGTTGAATGAAGGGGCGATTGTCAGTACGGTTGACCGTCATGGCAATGTTGAGGCGGTTGAGGCCACCCGGACGGCGTTGACGGATTTACCTCTGGCGGTTCTGGTTGATCGCAATTCGGCTAGTGCGAGCGAGATTGTGGCCGGAGCGTTACAGGATAATGAACGGGCTACGATTATTGGTACGCCAACTTTTGGTAAGGCGTTGGTGCAATCGGTTAATTCTTTGTCGGATGGCTCGGGGTTGGCGGTGACGGTGGCTCGTTATTTTACCCCCAATGGGACAGATATTAGCGAGCAGGGAATTTTTCCGGATTCTCGGGTGGAGATGACGGGGGATCAGCAACTTCTGTTAAGTCGGGAAGGCGATCGCCGAGGCACTCTTTCTGATCCGGTTTATTCGCGGGCGATCGACCTATTTCAACGCCAGATTCCGGTGGCCCGTGGTGAGGGTTCAACGGATGCGGCGGCAAAGGTTCTACGGCTCAAGGAGCTTGAGGCCGCTAGGTAATTTGCCCAGGTTTGGCTAGCTCGAACCCGTTGCCGGGAAAACTCGGCCGATTCAGGGCTGAATTGTTTCTGCCATCCTGTTTTCGGTGTGATCCCATTTTTCGAGATGTTTGCTATCGATCTGACACCGAGGAGGGCGAACGGCTATCCCCTCCACGGTCGGGGTTAGGGGTGGGTTCCCCGACAGACATCTATGGCACGACTTCTGAAAATTGGTATGAAAACCCCGATGTTTTAAGGACATCGGGGTTTTATAGCAGTCGCCAGATGGAACAAGACGTCAGAAGAAGATACCAACTCAGATCGATCACATGATGATAACCGGGCTTGATCCCAATGAACTGTCAACTGCTATCACTGTTTTTTAAAAGGGTTTTGATATCGAGTTGGGTCCAACTTAGATTCATCTAAATTGCGATGCGATCGCCGGCTTAGGCTTTGGAAAAGCCAAGTCCATTTTCTTGGGCATACCGCTCCATAAACCGCATGAAGCGATCCCATTCTTGCTCAGATTTAATCGGGTAAATGGCTTCTACGGCTTCGGCTTGACCATTAACAAACTTTCCTTTGACTTCCCGAGTGACCAGTTCCCCTTCTTCGTCAATGAGGTACATACCGGTGATTTCTTCTCCAAATTCAGGGTCGAGGGCTTGCGGGTTTTGGAAGTAAAAAATCGCCCGTCCATTCGATCCATCTTTGGAACGGGTTAAACGCACGTCGGGGACGACGTCTTCTTTAACACCCTTGGCAAATTCAATACGAGCCATACGTTTAACTAGATCAGAAACATCGGCTTCAACTTAACACAGGTCGCGACCCCACGGGTAGTTCAGGGGTTCGGTGCAAGATTCACGTTCTCTTGAGGGTCCATTCACTAACGCTTCGCTTATCACGTCAGAGCCGTCCCATAATCTCGGGTAATAGGGTCGCTGGAAGCCGATTAAAGGCTTTCGCTTGGGCTGCCATGCCGCCGAAGTCATAGCAGGCTCGTAAGGTACGCACGATCGCATCTTGAGCGGTTTTTTGTCGCTGGGGTTGCGATCGCCAACCGTGAAAGGCGGCTAGATGTTGCTCTAAGGCCGCTTCAATATGTCCTAAGCGGTGTTGGGGATCGCATTGAGGATGAACTCCTAAATAGTAATAGGTTAAACCGAGATTGTTATAGGTGGCGTAACGGTCGAAACTCAGGGCCGTTTGTGAGGCGGCGACGTCAATGGCGGTGCGATAGGAGTTGATGGCTTGGTGCAAAATAGCGAGAGCCTGTTCTGGGGGCGATTGTTGGGCCAGATGCCAATAGGCGGTTCCCAGGTTGTTTTGGGTGGCGGCACAGCCGGCGGGAAAACGCTCGGGGGTGCGGTAGGTGAGGGACTCTTGATAGGCGATGATGGCTCGCTGCAAGTTCTCTAGGGATGTCCCGGAGTCGGAGAGGGTCCAGTAGGCGGTTCCCAGGTTACTCTGCAACATGGCGTAGGTCATTTCATCGCGATCGCAGGTGTAATAGGTCAAGGCCGCTTCATAGGCGGCAATGGCTCGCTCTAAGCAAGGTTTGGGAGCTTCAAACTGGGCTAGACTCCAATAAGCGGTACCGAGGTTATTTTGAATCGAGGCCTCTTGAGCTAGACGGGAGGGACTGTCGGCTTGGCGTTGGGACGGGTTCAGGGCTGTTTCAAAGGCGGCGATGGCCTGGTGCCAGTCGTTGGCCTGTTGGCGAGTGCGACCGAGATCAGCCCAGACGGAGCCGAGATTGTGATGGAGGGTGGTTTCAACGTCGGGTTTGGGGACGGTTTCTAGGGTGGCGATGGCCTGTTGATAGGCTTGGAGACTGGCTTCTAATTCCGGCACGCGGCGATCTCGGTGGTCATGGCGACCGAGGAGCCAATGGAGGGTTCCTAGGTCGTTAAAGGTGGCTAGAAGTCGTCCTGGCTCTTCGGGAGGGGAGATCTGCCAAGATTTTAGGGCCTGACGATAGGCGGCGATTCCGACTCGGGTACATTTGACTAAATCGCAGTCTTGTTGGAGGCGATCGCGGTAGAGGTTCGCGAACTCCTGATATTGGATGGCCAGGCGATCGCCCGGAGGTCGTAAACGGTGCAGCCGTTCGATTTGCTGTAAGCGGTCTAGGGGCTGATGTCCGGGTAGTTCATCCTGGGTGATGGTAACCAGTTGCACGAGAGACCTGGGAACAAATTGCCACACCATTGGCTCTGAAGAGCCTGTTGAGAGAGAGCCTGTTGAGGGAGAGGCTGAGGCGGAAATGCTAACGGTTTCTTGGGGAACGGTGTTTTGAGGTCTGGGAGGGGTGGCGGTTTGGGCGCTGGGGCTAGAGTGGTGAAGCGGACGCTGGTAATGGCTGGGTAGGGGTTCACTACAAAATTCAAAGACTCCGGTACAAGATCGCCAAAATTCTGGAGCGGAGTGTTGAATTTGGTAGAGCCAGGGTCGAGAAATCCAAAAGACTAAACTGCCAAGACTCTCGTCAGAGGTTTCAGCATCCAATTGGGATAACTGTTGAGGAATTTCTCGTAGTTGCCGCAGAAAAGACCATTGTAAGTTGGCAGATTGACGGGTAAAGTCTGCAATTCCCAAGAGTTGTAAACAAATGGCACTACTGCCTGAGATTTTTTGAGGTAATCCTTGACGGATCTGCTCTAAAATTTGGGTTTGTGTGGGAGTCAGTTGAATGCTGGCTAAACAGGTGGACTGACTTAAATCGGCTTCTGATTGTAAGGCAATGGCTAACTCACTGGCATGAGTTTTATCATCACAGACCGCTAAAAAGATCTGCCGACGCAATCCGAGGGCGATCGCCAATTTCAGGCGTTGATAGACCTGTTGATTCCAACTCGATGGCTCCGGTGAGGTGACACCCGAAGCCATCAATGAACTTGGCGAGAGAGCAAGAGGCACAGACATAAACGGGTTTGAAGGAACGAGGGATGGCCAAAACGATTGCACCGGCTAATCCCTATTTCATTCCTGGAGTTCCCTGCTCAGGATAGTCTTGGCTTCACTCTTCGCTCCAGACGATTCTGGCAAGAGCGTCATCAGGACACTTCCTGGGGTGTTAATGGACGGTCTTCGGGGAGTCTCACCTCTTGGGCTAGGGGTAAGTTAGCGAGAAACTCTCGATCCTCGGTGATATGGGGAAATTTCAACTGAGAATCGGGAATGCCACGCTCAACTTGTTCCTGTCGTAGCAAGTCGTAACTTCCTGGCTTTAATAGACGCAGCCGTGGTGCGGGAATGTCACTACCCCGAGAAATTTGATAGTGGGTGTTTTCGGCGGCGAGTTGTTCATCAAAGCGACGCAAGAAGGCAACGGGATCGCTGAGTTGGTCGCCTGGGGCGAGTTCGATATTGACTAAATAACGGGCGGGAAATTCATCGCCGGATAGGGTTAGGCAAAAGTCCTCAAAGGTGATGCCAAATTCGGCTTGTAGGCGATCCATGACACGGGTGGCATGGTCTTCGGTGGTTTTTTCGGTGGTGGAGGACATCATGCCGCCGCTGCGGTGTTTGAAGACAATGAGGGGGGCTTGGTTATAAAAGCCAACGACTTCGATGATATCGCCGATGTCATAGCGGAAAAAGCCGCCATAGCTACTGAGGAGGATGCGATAGCGTTCTCCAATTTTAACTTCACGGGGAAGTAGGGTTTGGGGCTGCTCGACGTGCCATTGAGATTCGGGGATAAATTCAAAAAAGCCGGTTTCTAGGGAGAGAATACTGCCGTCGGTGTCGAGATCGGGGTAGATGCTAAAGGTGCCTTCGGCGGAGGAGAAGACAGCACCAAAGATGGGGGTATCGCCGAAGTATTCGGGGAAACGGCGGAAGTAAAAGTCGGAGGTTCCTCCTCGGGCGGCGGTGACGAAAAAGGACTCAGGCCAGACCTGTTTTGGGGTGAGTCGGCCGTCTTGTTGCAGCACCTGACGTAGCTCGGCGGCGCGTTGGGGGTCAGGACTAAGGAGGGACTCAAGGGTGGGGCGTAATTCGGGTTCTAGGGGCAGCCAGGAGGCGATGGTTCCCTGTTCGATGTCTTGGATCATCTCTTCGCCGTAGCGTTCGAGATAGTTGCACATGCGCAGGATCAACATGGGAAAGTTGGCAATCATGCCTCGGGTGCTGCGATCGCTGACGGCGAAGAGAATGGCGATGTAGTGACGGGCGACGCTATCGGCGGGGAGGAGGCTTTCAAAGGGATTGGCGAAGAGGACTTTATAGAGTCGTTCGTCCATGCGCATGACACCGACACTGGCGGGGCCATAGTTGATGCCGCCTTCGGTGGTTCCCCACATGAGGGCGGAGTTGGTGAGGAGGAGTTTGCCGAATTTCAGCCCCCGACGTTGTAGGGCCTGTTGGACGAAACCCATGCTGGTGAGGTTGGCTCGACGTAGGACGGTTTGGGATTTGCGGCTGGTGGGGATGAGTTTTTTCTTGCCGGTGGAACCGCTGGTTAGGGTGATATAGACGACGGGATCGGGGAGGAGGACGTTGGTTTCTCCTTGGGCGATGCGATCGATGTAGGGTTCGTAGCTGGCATAGGGGAGAATGGGCATTTTTTCCCGAAATTCAGCGACGCTTTTGATCTCGGAAAATCCGTAGTCTTTGCCAAATTGGGTGTCCTGATAGTCTCGCAATAATGTCAGTAGAAATTTGTCTTGGACTTGTTCAAGGTTGCGGGTTTTGCGAATAAATCGTTCTCGAAAAAAGCTGGTAATTAGGCTAATGAGAAGTAGGGTCGGATTCGCCATGTTTTCGCAGAGGCTGAAAAAAACTCGATTATTATATCGCAGTGTTGGAGCAAAATTTGCGCAACATTGGCGATGTGGGTTAAGGCAAGATTTTAGGGATGTTAGGGGCTGACTCGTTGGTGTAGGGCGACTAGGGCGGATTGGACTCGCGCCATGAGGGATTTGGCGGCTTGTTTGGAGCCAGTCTTTTCTAAATCGGGTTGGACGGCGATCGCCTCGCCGATACAAACTGAGACATCACAACGAAATTTCGGGGTGCCGCTACTGTAACGAATGCTGATGGGGACAATCTGAAGCCGACTCCCTGGGGTGGCCTGGCCAGAAGTATGCTCCTGATTCTGCTCGTCAAGGGGCTGCTCACGGTTGGCCTGGCTGCGAACGGCTTGAACGGCTAAACGTCCTAAGCCGGGTTTCATGGTATAGACTTGTTCGGGATCCGGTTGGCATTTCTCTAGGTTTCGTTTGATAAAAAAAACGTTCCCTTCGGGAAAAATCACTAACATCTGTTGATGGATGAGTAATTCTAAGCCATGACGTAAACTGCCGATTCCGGCTCGCCCGAGATCGACGGGGAATGCCCCGAGACGTCGCACGAGACAGCCTTGGAGGCCTTGGGTTTCGTTGGCGGAGGTCATGAAATGAGGATGTTTGCCGCTGATGGGGTGGCCGGCGGCGTAGGCGACGAGAATCGGGTCCCAGCGGGAGCGGTGGGTGGGAGCGAGGATTGTGGCGCCGGATTGGGGTAGGTTCTCTTGGCCGCTAATGTGGATGTGGCGGAAGTAACTGGGTAAGACGAGATAGCGGGCCAGGGGATAGAGGATGGCGGTGAGCCAGGGTGAGACTTGGGAGGAGACGGAGGTGGGGTGAACCGGGGAAGACATGGAGGGATTGGCAGATGCGTTGGGGGGTGAGGTGTTGGGCAGGTAGGTGCTGACGTGAGTGTCGGAATCCGGTTGGGCGGACGAGTGCAACTGAGTCATGGATTTGGGGGAGAGGTGACGACAGAATCGGATCCGGTTGGGGGAGTGAGAACGGGTCTCAGGGTCACTCTAGCTAAGGTTGGCTTGGGCTGAGTTGTTTTTAGGTTAAGGGGATCTCGTCACGGGGAAATTGCTGGTTCAGCCAGTTTGTTGGGCTGTCTGAACGCTGGGTTTGGGCGGGCGACGCTGTGCGAACCAGTGGTGCAGTTGTTGCCGGCAAGACTGCTCTAGGATACCACCGATGACTTGGGGGGTATGGTTCGAGACGCGGCTGTTGGGCAGGTTGACGACGGTACGGATGGCGCCGGTTTTTGGATCGTCGGCGCCGTAGATGAGTTGGCTAATGCGAGACTGGACGATCGCCCCGGCACACATGGGACAGGGTTCGAGGGTGACGTAGAGGCGACAGCCTTGGAGATGCCAGCGGTTGAGGAGGCGGCCGGCGTCTCGTAGGGCGAGAACTTCGGCGTGGGCGGTGGGGTCGCGATCGCGCTCTTTGCGGTTACTGGCACGGGCGATGAGTTGATTCTGGGCATCGACGACGACCGCCCCGACGGGAACCTCTCCTTGTTCTCCGGCTTCTTGGGCCAGGTTCAGGGCGTAGTTCATCCATTGTCGATGCTGCTGGAGTTCTTGCATGGTCTGAGTTTTCCCTCGCTAGTGGCGGTCTGGGAGGGGGTCAACTTGGGCTCGCCAGAGGAGGCAGTCGCCGTGATAGTAGCCGCGATGGGTGATGCGGACGCGATCGCCGGGGTTGGCCTGTCCTTGTTTGAGTTGATGCTGCTGGGGGTTGTAGGGAACGATCGCGTCAATGTCGCCAATGGGAATTAGCCCCCAATCTTCTAATAGCTGCTGCAAGGGACGGATGAGGGGCAAGATATTCTTGGCCGGAAGCTGCGGGTTTTGCTGCACTCTGGCGGCGGCGGTGGGCCAAAACCGTAGGAAGGATTCGAGTTGCTCTAAACTCTCCCGTTGAAAGTCCTGTTGCAGTTGGCTCGATTGTTGGTCGAGTTGGGCTTGCAGCCGTTGGTATTCTTGTTTGAGGGACTCCCCATCCCTCAGGTCAGAGTCGCCGGTTGCGGTTACGGTTGGGTTGGACGGGCGATCTAGGGCGGCGATGAGTTGACTGGGACTGAGGTTCAATGCCTGACTCAGTTGGCAGAGAACTCCCCAACGCAGGTTTGAGAGCGGCCCGGTTCGCACTTGTCGTACTTGCCATTGGGAGACGGCGGCGCGGCGGCTGAGTTCCCGAAAACTAGAAATTCCCGCCTGCGTCATGAGGGTACGCAGGCGGTCGGTTCGATTGGTGGTGGATTCAGTGGCGGATTGAGATTTGGTCATCCGTCAGAGGGATTGGCTGATTGGGCTTTAGCCTTCGAGGAGGCTACGCAACATCCAGGCGGTTTTTTCGTGGATTTGCATCCGTTGGGTGATGAGGTCGGCGGTGGGTTCGTCGTTGGCTTCTTCGACGATGGGGAAGAGGCTGCGAGCGGTGCGGACGACGGATTCTTGGGCTTCGACCAGTTGTCGAATCATCTCTTTGGCGGCGGGGACGCCTTCGGGTTCGGCGATGGAGGTGAGTTTGGCGTACTGGCTATAGGTTCCGGGGGCGGCGTAGCCGAGGGTGCGGATGCGTTCGGCGATTTCATCGACGGCCATGGCCAGTTCGGTGTATTGTTCCTCGAACATGGTATGCAGGGTTTGGAACATGGGACCGGTCACGTTCCAATGGAAGTTATGGGTGGTGAGGTAAAGGGTGTAGGTGTCGGCGAGGAGGTGAGAGAGTCCTTCGGCGATCGCTTTGCGGGATTTCTCGTCGATACCGATTTCGATGGGCATGGTGGGCATACAATAGGCTCCTAATGAATGGTTGAGATCTGGGATAGGGTGAATGCTTTTGTTTGGGGCGTTACACCCTACTGTTACAAAGTTTAAGCTAATTTTGCGGCTTCATGTCTCTATCGGAGGTGGGAAGCCCAACGCGGCGGTTCAATCGATAGGGGGAGATTGGGGCTAAGCGAGGTGCATTTTGAGGACGGCTTTGGGGGCGCGACGCACTCGACAGCGTATGGTCTGATGGCCGAGTCGTTGACAGGCTTCGTAGCGATGACAGCCGGAAAATCCGTAATACTGTCCGTCTACTTCGAGAACGTCGATGGGTTCCTGGAGACCGATTTCGGCGATGGAGTCCATGAGGGCTTTGACTTTGTTGGGGTCGTTGGCCCGAGGGAGGGGACGGCGAATTTGGGCGATGGGGATGTCTTCGAGTCTCATGGGTGCTGCTCAATCGGGCGGGGATGAGCGGTGATGATTGACTATCACTTCTAAAGTGTACTCATAATGATTATGGATTGTCAAGATTGGGGGATAAGTTTGACGATCGCGGGCAGGAATGGGCAAATTAACGGTAAGATGGGATACGGTTTTAATGCGGTGGGCGCGATCGCAGCCGGCCGTGAAAAATATTTTTGTAAATCCCTCGGAGTTCAGATCATGGTAGCCCTTAAACTTGTCGTTTACGCTGTTGTCGCGTTTTTCGTGTTGTTGTTCGTGTTTGGATTCCTTTCGAGTGATCCGGCACGGAACCCTGGACAGCGGGACGTGGAATAGAGATTGATCTCAAAAGCTGTGAAACGTGCCTGAATGACGTTGCACAGCCATGAATCGATAACAAATAGGTGGGGTGCGGGTTCCTCGCACCCCCCTTGCTGTCTGGGGGCGATCGCCAGTACTCTAATCAACGCATCCTCCATATGATTGGCTGGCCTATGGGACGTACTCAACCCGTTACGATGACATCGATCTTTTTGCCTTTCGTCAGATGACTTATCCGGCGCCTCCCCCCACCCCTGCACCGATGGTTCAGGTTGCTATGGACAAGCAACTGAAGTCATCTCCTGAGTTGGATCTCGGACAAGTCAATGAACTTGCGTCGAAGATGTCGCCTGGGGATGAATCGGCAAGGACGTTGACTGTTGAGCGGGCGATCGCCCCTCCTGAACCCAGTCCAGTTCCGATGACCCGTCCGCCTTTAACCATTCCGCCCCTCACACCGAGTTCTGGGATGTTTCCGGTTCCAGATGAGGAGGGGGATGAGCCAGCCTTTAAACCCTTGTCAGAGGACAATCTTGAGGTCAATGGGCAAACGTTACAGGGACCCTTGGAACTTGAGACGCCGATTGAAGTCACGGCTGATTATCAGGAGTTTGACGAGCGGCGGCAGATTTTTACGGCGGTGGGTAATGTGGTGATGCGCTATCGGGATTCGGTGCTAGATGCCGATCGCCTGGAGGTGAATCTACTGACGCGGATGGCGCGAGGCCAGGGGAATGTCGCCTTAGCTTTGCCGGGACAAGTGCTGCGGGGAGAGGAGTTTCGCTATAACTTTGTGCAACAAACGGGGGAAATTCGGCAGGCCCGGGGGGAAGTTACCAGTGAGCGGCGTTTGGGGAGTGCGACGGAGGCCGAGATTGGTTTGATTGAAACCCCTGGTAGCACTCTGTTGCCGGTGGCGGTGGATGCGCGGGGGTTGACGGATGCGCCTCAGAGTAATCGCATTCGCGATCAGCAGCCGTTGCGGGTGAGTCCGGGGGGGAGTATTGAGTTAGGGGTTGGCGGTGGCCAGGGACTTCCTGGTACTCAAGGCGCGGGAACGATTAATAATTTCCGTTTTGAGGCGGGCGAGGTGACGTTTACGGCCCAAGGCTGGGAGGCGGAGGATGTTAGCATCACCAATGACCCGTTTTCACCGCCTGAGTTGGAGATTCGGGCCGATCGCGCCCGGTTAAGGAGTATTGATCCGCTGCGGGATGAGTTGCGCCTGGAACGGCCGCGATTGGTGTTTGATGATAATTTTTCGATTGGGATTCCGCGACGACGGTTTATTTTCGATCGCCGGGAACAACAGGAGCCGTTTTTGCAGATTGGCTATGATGGGCGCGATCGCGGTGGCTTGTTTGTGCAGCGGCGGTTCAATTTGGTGGATACGCCGGTGTTTTCTCTGAGTGTCACCCCTCAGTATTTTGTGGAACAGGGGATTCGTGATGGCAATTTTGTCAAGTTAGATAACTTTGGTACGGTGGTGCAGGCTCGGGGCCGTTTTTCGCCGACGACGATTCTGACGGCGGATGTGGATGTGCTGAATCTGGATTTTGCTGAGTTTGATTCGGAGGAGGATTTACGGGCCAGTGCGCGGTTGTCGCAGTTGGTGGGGGATCATACGCTGACGGGGGAATATGGGTTCCGCGATCGCCTCTTTAATGGGTCGTTGGGCTTTCAGACGGTATACAGTAGTTTTGGGGCGGTGCTGTCATCTCCTCAATATACGTTGGGGTCGACGGGAATTTCTCTGAATTATCAGGTTGGGGTGAACCGGATTGAGTCGGATACCGATGATTTAAGTCTGTTGGAGCCGATTCGGGAGAATAATCGGGCCTCTTTGACGCGCTATCAGGGGAGTGCGGTGTTGCGGCGCGGCTTTACCCTCTGGCAAGGGGAGGCGTTACCGCCGACGGCGGAGGAGGGGTTACGCTATACTCCCGTGCCGGTGGTTCCCTTTGTGCAGGCCTATGTGGCGGCTCGGGGCATTGCTGGGTTTTATAGTAATGGGGATTCGGAAACGTCGTTACAGGGAACGGTGGGGATGCAGGCCCAGTTTGGTAATTTTTCCCGCAATGTCTTGGATTATACGTCGCTGAATATTGAGTATTCCGAAACCTTGGGTTCGGGAGAATCGCCGTTCTTGTTTGACCGCATTGCTGACCCGAGGGTGTTACGCTTGGGCCTAGTTCAACAAATTTATGGGCCGTTTCGGGCTGGGGTGCAAACGTCGATTAACTTGGATTCGGGGGAGAATTTTAGTACCAACTTTACGCTTGAATATAGCCGCCGCACCTATGGGGTGACGATTTTTGTGAATCCGCAACAGGAGATTGGGGGGTTGAGTTTACGGATTAGTGATTTTGATTGGAATGGCAACACGCGATCGTTTAGCAATCCTGAACGCTGTGCGGTGCGGGGAGGGTTGCGGTGTACTCGCTAGGGTTGAGATGGTTGTTTGAGTCGATTGTTCATACCTTTGAGACAAGCATTGGTGCGGGATTCTACGGACAAGGCAGCACGACGAGAGGCGATCGCTCTCCTGAGGTATTATGGCTTCGATTTAGGGGGGGAGACGGCGGAGGGGTTTGTGGAACGCTGGCGACAGGAGATTCCTGTGGATTGGTTGCGCTTGGCGATTTTGGAGGCGTTGTATCAGGGGCGCTATAAGGGAGTTTCGGTGAATCAGTTGTTGGTGTTATGGCAACGGCGGGGGATGCCGGTGCAACATTTTAATGGTGAGTTTGAACGGTTGATGTGTGGGAGTTTGCCGGGAGTGGTGCGGCTAGAGGAGGAGATTCCTGAGGCTGAACCGATTGAGATGGAGGAGTCGTTACCGGAGGAGGGACGAGAGATGGGACTGCATGAGCCGATTAACCCGTTTCGGCCGTCTGAGGGGCGATCGCCGTTATATGAGAAGTTACAGCATTTGGCGCAACCGGAGCGGGATGAGGATACTTTAAACTAGGGGTTGGTGAGGGTGAGAGCCTAGGTTGTGATAGTGAGAGGTTGAGACTATGGGTTTAGCAACATCCCCCCCAGTGGTTGAGGTGGATACGTCAGAGGTGCGTCGAGGCTATAGTTTGGAGGACTATCGACGCTTTGAGGCGGAGTCGCTGGAGCGTCATGAGTATCGAGATGGGGAGGTGGTGACGATGACGGGTGGTTCGGCAACTCATAATAAAATTGTCTTAGCCATTGTTTCTTGGCTTCTGGGACAATTGGATAGTCAGTATGAAGTCTTTGCGAGTGATTTGCGTTTGTGGCTGCCTCAGTACAACCGCGCCACCTATCCTGATGTGATGGTGGTGGAGGGGGAGCCGGTGTTTCAGGACCAGCGAAGTGATGAGATTCTCAATCCGACGCTGATTGTGGAGGTGTTGTCTCCGTCAACGGCGGCTTATGATCGCGGGGATAAGTTCCGCCGCTATCGTTCGATTCCCAGTTTTGCCGAGTATCTGCTGGTGAGTCAGCAGGAGCCGTATGTTGAGCAGTTCTCTCGTCGGGATGAGGGGGTGTGGGAGTTTCGGGCGTTGGAGGGGTTGGAGGGGGCGATCGGGTTTCCTCGCTTTGATGTGGAACTCCCGCTTGGGGAGATTTATCGGCGGGTGCGCTTTGCTGAGACGGCGTGAGCTGGGGG
>SIHH01000114.1 GCA_004299065.1 Phormidium sp. SL48-SHIP
TCTGCCTTGGTGGGGAAACTCCTCAAGGTAAGTCGAGTCGTGGAAAGAGGAAACCCCATCAGTGATGGTGGGAATCCCACGCTATATTCTTTGAATTAGCGTGGGAGGATGTCAACACCGCCTCTAAACGAGTGGCAGGCATCAGCCACAAATACTGCAAAGCCATTCACAGAAAGAATGGTGATGCCGGAGTTTCTCCCCATTAGGAGATCTGTTATGACCTTGAATCCTCTCCATCCCCGTCGTTCCCGCCTCGTCTTCTCACTTGTGCTGGCCCTGACGTTGCTGCTGAGTCTCGTCACCCGTAGCATTCCGGCGATCGCCCAACCGCCGAACATCAGCGACACCGTCACCGAGGTGTATTTTTTCCATAGCCTCACCTGTCCCTACTGTCGCCAACAAGAACCGTTGATGCACTACATCGACGATACCTATCCCCAAGTCAAACTCTGGTCCTACGAAGTCGAAGAATCTCCAGAAATTTGGCAAGAGTTCCGAGAACGCTACGATATCACCTCCGGCGCAATTCCCCGAACCTTCATCGGCGATCGCTCCTTCGTCGGCTATAGCGAAGACGACGGCCCCCTACAGTATCAAAACGCCTATCAAGGCTATATCGGCTACCGGAACCAAATTATCGCCGCGATCGAAACCGAAGCCGGCATTGAAATCAGCCTCACCCAGACCTCAGATCCCGCTCCTAGAAGCGTTCCCTGGTGGCTATTTGCCCTTCCCGGACTCTATGCGGCCAGCTATCCCCTCCTCCAATCTCGCCTCACCCGGCCCGAATCCCGCCGTTTCTGGACAGGAGGGCTAGTTCTAACCGTCATTATCAGCCTCTTCGCCTTCGTCGCCCTCACCCCTGAAGGGATTGTCCGTCAATTTGCCGATCAACTCCCCTTTCCCCTCTTTGTCTTCACCATCGCCTTTGTCGATGGCTTTAACCCCTGTGCCTTCACGGTTTTAGCGATTTTACTCTCCCTACTCACCTACACCAAAAACCGCCGCGACATGGCCCTGGTAGGAACCACCTTTGTCATCACCTCCGGGGTCATATATTTCATCTCCATCATCTTGATGATTACCGTGGGTGCGATTTTCCTAGAACGCTATGGGGCAGTGATTACAGTTGGCCTGGGGGTCATTATTACGCTGGCGGCCTTAATTAACATTAAGGATTTCTTTTTCTTCAAGAAATTGTTTTCCCTATCCCTCTCGGAAAAACAGCAGAAACTCATCACCCAGAAATCCGCCGCCATTGTCCGTTCCTTACAAGCGGCCCGAGGCGATCGCCGTCTGTTTGCGGCGGCCCTAGGAGGAACCATCGTCCTCTCCGTCGTGGTGAACACCTTAGAGTTTGGTTGCACCGCCATCCTACCAATGATCTACTTCACTCGCTTGTTTGGGGTTTGCCAGGCGGGCTGGAGTGCCTGTAGTTTAGGCTGGACGGCTATCTACACGGTGATCTACACGATTCCCCTGTTTGGAATTTTGCTAACCTTCATTTTCTCGTTTCGCTCGGCCCGTGTCACGGAATCCCAAGGACGAGTCCTCAAACTCCTCGGCGGTGTCTTTATGCTATTTTTTGGGCTGATCATGATTTTCAACCCCCAACTACTGATGATGGGTTAGGCGAACGAAGGGAACTTCGCAACAGGGAAGAAGAAGGCACAACCCACCCCTAGTCCCTCCTCCCGAGGAGAGGGCTTGCCTTTCGCCTCTTGCCTTTCGCCTCTTGCCTCTAATTCACAATCTCCCGATGTCCCCCTGGAGTCCCCTTCATGCCCAAATTCACGGAACCCTGAGACGACGGCGATTGTTGTCCAAGGGCGATCGCCTCCTGATTGCCGTGTCTGGAGGACAAGACTCCTTATGTTTAGCCCGAATTATCCTGGATTTACAGCCTAAATGGGATTGGACGGTGGCCATCGCTCATTGTGACCATCGCTGGCGTGATGACTCGGCCGCTAACGCCGCCGCCGTGGCGGAACTCGCGGGGCAGTGGCATTGTCCCTTCATGCAGCGAGTGGCCCAAACACCTCTCTCGGGTGAAGCCGCCGCCCGTCAGTGGCGTTATCAGGTCTTGCAAGAGATGGCCGAGAGTGGCCAGTATCAACAGCTACTCACAGGACATACCCAGAGCGATCGCGCCGAAACTCTCCTGTACAACCTAATTCGCGGTGCAGGCGCTGATGGATTACAGGCCCTATCTTGGCAGCGATCGCTCAGTCCCCAACTCACCTTAACCCGTCCTCTACTCGAAATCTCCCGTCAACAAACCGGGGAATTTTGCCAACAGCAACAACTCCCGATTTGGTGGGATTCGAGCAACGAGAACCGCAACTATGCCCGCAACCGCTTACGTTTAGAGCTGTTGCCCTACCTCGAACAACAGTTTCACCCCCAAGTCAGTGCTAATCTAGCCCAAACCGCCGAACTATTGCGGGCCGATGTGGCCTATCTCAACCAACAGGCTCAACAACTTTTAGAACAAGCCTTAGATGAGAAAGCTTTAGATGAGAAAGCCTTAGATGAGAAAGCCTTAAACCGTTGTTCATTGCAAGACGCGCCCCTCGCCTTGCAACGACGCGCCCTACGTTTCTATCTCAAATCCCGACTTCAGCGCGATCCCAGCTTTGCCCAGGTCGAGAAACTGCACGCTCTCATCAATGCTCCCAACCGGACTCAGAGCGATCCCTTTCCCGGAGGAGCGATCGCCCGCGTCAGCCATCCTTGGATTCACTGGCTTGACGGCGATTGATGGGTCCTAGCCTCTACTCCGCCGCCGTCAAATGGCCCACCACCTCTTGCAGTTGCGTCACCGCATTTTGTTGAGAGTCAGCCAATTCTTGTAAATGCTCTAGGGAACCCGAGAGGGGATCAGTCGTATCCTTCAGATGCGTCAGGCGATCGCGTAGAGCATCAAGGAGTTCCTGATACGCATTCACCCGGCCCCAAGTTTGGGCAATTTCAGCGCGTTGCTCCCGAAGTTGGCGATCGCGATCCTTGAGATCCTGAAGCTGGGCCTCATCCGCCGCCGCCTGTTGCTCAACCTGACCCCGTAACGCCTCTAATTCCCGGCGTAGGGTTTCCAACTCACCCTCGAGTGTTTGCACCTGTTGCTGAAGACGTTGTTGCTGATCGCTCAGGCGAGATAGCACCGGACTAACATCCACCGTTCCCCCAGAACTCACCGGTTCCGGGGGATTTCCCAACCGCCGCCACAACACACTTTGATGTTGATTCATAATGCGTTCGCGTTCCCGGAGACTGCGTCGTTGTCCCACCAGAGTGTCATTGAGGAAACCGTAACTTTCCTGTAAATCGGCTAACTCAGCTTCTAAGGAGGTGCGATCGCCGCCACTGGCCCGGGCCACCTTCGCCTCCAACTCATTGAGATCCAGGCGTTGTAACATCAACTCCTCCTGCTCATCAATCACCAGACGCATTCCCGTCTCCAGCTCATTTTGTAACTCACGAACCCGCTCCTGAAGATTATTCAACGGCATTCGTTCAAGTTCCGACAAATCCACATCCGCCCCAGTCGCCGTCGGAGCCGCCCCACTGCTGAGCGATGACATCTGCGTCGCCATCTCATCGAGACCACTCAACTGAGTCCGCAAGCCCTGCAACAGCTCATCCTTGACCTCAACCAGACGCTCACGAACCGCCATCTCCGTGCGTTGTCCGGCCAAATCAAGCTGAGACTGATGCCACTCTCCCCAGCCGCGATCGAGATCTTGCACCGCCTCATCCAACTGAGACTGACGCTCCTGAGCCTGACGGCGCCAGTCCTCCAGCTGAGCCATCCGTTCTTCTAGCCAAGCCTCCTGAGCCGTTAACTGCTCCTGCATTCGCGTCAGAGACTCCTGAAGCTCCTCGGGTTGCAACATCACCTCCGCAAGATAGTCAAGCCATTGCTGTAAACGACTGGCCTGCTCCGCATCAACCGAGCCAGACCCTTGTAACTCCTCCCGTTCCCCTTGTAGCTGAGTCCAAGCCGCCTCAAGCTCCTGACGAGACCGTTCCGCCTCCTGACGTAAGCGGTCAATTTCCCCCTGCTGCGCCTCAATCTCTCCCTGTTTGGCCTCTAACCGTGCTAATTCCTGCTGAACATTATCCACCTCTTCCCGGTGGGCTTCCATCTCCATCTCGCGGCGATTGAGCTCCTGACTTTGATAGGTCAGAGACTGCTTCCACTGTTCAATCTCTTCCTCTTGGGTCTTAAATTTCTCCTGAAAACGAGAGAAATTCTGCAAAATCTTAACCAGTTGTCCGCTGGCCTCCTTGAGACTGCCTTGAACTTGCTTACTGGCATTGAGATCAGCAAACACCAAAGCGCCGGAATTAAAATTCCCAGAATCATCCGCCGGGACGACATCATCCCCTGGCACAGGAACCCAATTATATTCTCCTCGTTGACTGGCTAACAGTCTTAGCTCCGTTTTGCCACTGCCGAAAACGCCACTTTTCTTGAGGACTTCCGCTAGATACAGCACGCTTGTTTTTCCTTTCCCGAATTATCGTACAGACCAGACAGGGAACCCGACACGATCAAGTCTAGGGCATCTTGGCTCACCATCATTGAAGATTGTGGTGAGGGCCATTGCCCACAGCGGGATCGGTTGAGTTAAGAAACCCATCCTGAGCATCGCTCAATTCTTTTTGTGACCCCAGGTGGTCGTTGTGACCTGTAGACTGGAATGGGGTCACAACTTGAAATCTTTCCCTATCCTAACCCGCGTACCACCGTCTGGCACAATCATCTGGCACAATGGCACGTTAATGTCACTCTCGTTAAGCATCATTCCAGGCGGTGAGGACACAACCCAATGGCTGGCAGACAGGGAAATACTGCCGTTGTCCCGCCAAGATGAAGTAGACGATCACGCCGCGAGCTTAAAAGCCACATGCAGGGAAATTTAAACGAAATTGATATCCGCAGTATCCTGCAACTGATCGAACTCGGTCAGCGCACCGGAGAACTTTTCGTCGAAACCTATAGCTCGCCGCCGACTCCGGCTCGTGCCTATAGTCCCGCCCATATCCATCGGGAGATGGCCACCTCTCAAAATTCCTGGTTTGTCTTTTGCGCCAACGGTCAATTAGTCTATGCCGGAGGCAATCCCGATGGCAACCTGACTCGATTACGGGATTACCTGCGCTACTACCAACTTGATCACCTCATCGATCAGATTCAGCGCTCAGCCTTTGAAGCCACCAATGCTCCTGAGTATGGCTGTTTATGGCAACTTCTCGAAAATCATCTGATTGCCCCAGAACAGGGTCGGAGTATTCTGCGCAAAATGGTCCATGAAACCCTCTTCGATTTGCTCAGCCTTCATCAAGGGTCCTTTATTTTCGATATGGGGCCAGCCCTATCCCCTCAACTGATGACCCTGGAAATGGCCACTCCCCTGTCCAAAACCGCCAAACAGGTGCAGGAATGGAAGCAGTTTTATCCCCATCTGCAATCTCCTCATCAACGTCCTGCCATGACCAACTTAGAGGGATTAAAAGCTGAGCTGCCCCCCAAAGCCTTTAATACCCTCAACCGCCTCTGTGATGGAAAAACCTCCCTGCGTCAGATGTCGCGGTATTTGCACCGGGATCTCGTTCCCATCGCCCGGGCCATCCACCCCTATGTCAAACGCGGCTGGGTGCAAATGCTGTCTCCGCGCAGTGATCCCCATGGGGGCGATCGCCTCGATACCGGCCTACGTCCCGCCACCGCTCGCGTCCCCCGCATTGTCTGCATCGACGACGAACGGACCATCCGCAAAACCATCGAGTTGATGCTCAAACCCCACGGCTACGAGATTACCTCCTTCGGCAGTTCCCTCAAAGCCCTGTCTCTGGTGTTTCCCCTCAAACCCGATTTAATCCTCTGTGACATTGCCATGCCTGAACCCGACGGCTATGAAATCTGTGCCATGTTGCGCAAATCTCGGGCCTTTCGGCAAACGCCGATTATTATGCTCACGGGCCGCGACGGCTTTATCGATCGCGTGCGAGCGCGCATGGTTGGGGCCACCGACTATCTCACCAAACCCTTTGGCGAACAAGAACTCTTGATGTTACTCGAAACCTATATCGGCCCTGGCGTTGATAGCCCCGACACCTCCTCCGATGCCTCCCTCGATGATCCAGCGCTGGGGGTTTGAGCTAAGACGGCCAGCTCAAACGAATCTTAAACTGGCCTTCAGAGGGGCTGGCCTCCTAGTCTATCAATGGCGCAAGAGGACGCCCACTCTAGCCTTCGGCTTAGTGTCGAGATGAATCGCACCCAAGCAACTGGCATTCGCTTAGGACATCCTTAACGGGTTCATCAGTTGTGGTATCATCGACCAAGCGGTAATGCGCGTAAGATGTTACAGGGACTGACTTCCCCAGGAGAGTACCTCGCGACAAATATCACCCTTGAACAGGTAATGGTGACGGGTCTCGACCAACTTAAAGCTGTCAAAAGCAAGGTCACCACAACTCAATAAAAATTCAAATCCTTCTGCGGTCGGGCAACTCGTGGAAGTCGCGGCGAAACATGTTTCGCCTCGACTCAGAGGCTTGTGGATTCGGTCTGACGGGGGTAGTTTCATTTTGAAGTTACCGAGTTAAGAGCAGAAGAAGCAAGAATCTCCCGCTATACCGAAGGTTGGCGGTGAGAGTGTCAAAATCGTGAGTCGTTCTCAGATACAGCCGCCACGGATTCTCGACGCGGATTCCGTCAAAACCCAAAGGGTCTGATAACGTTATGTTAATGGCGAACCTCAAACAGGCAGCAGAGCAATCTACCCCGATGAATGGTCAGGGTTCGGACGCGAGCGTTCGGTCAGGATTCGCGAGCAGGTAAGTAAGTAAATGAGTAAAGTTCTGGTTATTGAAGATAGTGTCACCCAGCGGGAGATGATTGCGAACCTTTTGCGAGGGAGCGGACTAACCGTGATCGAGGCCACCGACGGCGTGGAAGCCCTGGATAAAATTCAGGGCAATCCCCCCGATTTAGTGGTCCTCGATATTGTCATGCCCCGAATGAATGGTTATGAAGTCTGTCGTCGCCTCAAGGCCGATCCGAAAACCCAGAACGTACCCGTGGTGATGTGTTCGTCCAAAGGCGAAGAATTTGATCGCTACTGGGGCATGAAACAGGGAGCCGATGCCTATGTGGCGAAACCCTTTCAGCCGACAGAACTGGTGGGAACCGTCAAGCAAATGTTACGGGGCTAAAGGACAAGACTGATGGTTGGGAATCCAGATTTTTTGATGGGGCAGTCTGAAGACGATCTCGCCCCAGAGTTTCAGGAACTCGAAACCCCTGAAGGTGAGTTACATCTAAGGTTTCAGGTTCCCTCGGGACGAGAACTGGCACTTCCTGCCACCGGGATTCGTGAAGTCCTCGACCCCCCTCCCGATCGCATCACCCCCATGCCCAATGTCTCGCCGCTGTTATTGGGAACCTTTAATGTGCGAGGGCGTGTCATCTGGGTGGCCGACTTAGGACAGTTCCTGGGGGATTCGCTGGCCTTAAACACCGATCGCGCCGAAATATTCGTGATCGCGGTCGAAGACCAAGACACTATACTAGGGTTAGCAGTTGAACGGATTGTTAAAATGCAGTGGCTTGATGTGGAGAAACTGCAAATGCCAACAGATATTCCTGATGGCGTGGCGCCGTTTTTACGCGGGGAATGGGTGTTTGAAGAAAACGAACGACCCATCACCCTACGGCTGCTTGACCAAGTCTCAATTCTGCGCTCAGCACGGTGGGCAGCTTGAGGGTTACAATGAGCGCCATGGGAGGCTGCTAGCAGAGTTGATTCTCGATCGCAGTGCGGACTCAGAACAACGAACAGCGAGCATCTGACCCTTGCCCATTGGCGAGAAGACCGATTCCGTGAACAGAACGGGAAAGGAGGCATATTGACGGTAAACCTGGGGGAGGCAGATGGAACCAAGTATTGACTTTGCTCAAGACTACGAACGAGCCGAGCAGGCGTATATTGAGGGCAACTACGAAGCGGCCGCACCGCTCGTGGATCAGCTCGTGGCGGAATATCCTAACGACCCCAGTACCCGGTTGCTTCGAGGTCATATTTATTGCGGCCTACAGGACTACGACATTGCCCGAGGTGAATATGAGCGCGTCTTTGAAATAACCGCTGACGCGGAATTCCATGACCATGCCCAACAAGGTCTAGCCTACGTCGATCACGTCGATGTTGATGGCAGCGGCGCAAGCGAGGATGACGTTGATGACGTTGACAACCTTGAGCCGTTCGAGGAATTAGATGAGAGTCAGGCCTTCGGCAGTGAGGAAGAGGTCTTCGTTGAGGATCTCGATGAGTTCGCTGAGGATGACGCGCCCACGGCTGTGATGGATGATGAAACCGCCGCCTGGGATCCCTCAGAACTCGACGGTGAGTTTGACGAAGAGTTCCAACCTGAGTCCGGCGAGTCTGACCCCTTCGACTTAGGGGAAGATGTGGGTGAAGGACTCGCAGAGGAGGACGAGTTCGAGGAAGAATTTGGTGAATTTGACCTGTCTCCTGAGCCGGTCGATGAAGCCAGCTCAGCAGGATTAGAGGATGAAGACGATAATCCCTTCGCCTTTGACGCTTCGGCTCCCATCGATGAACTCGAATCTTGGCAAGAAGACGGCGACGAGTTGAATAATGGCTTAGAACATGACTTAGCCGAGGAAGACCCCTTCGAGGAATTTGACCTGGACACAGCAGAAACCGTAGCCAACAGTGGCTTAGGGGAAGACGACCTCGGAGATGACCTTGAGGAGGACGACGATAACCCCTTTATTCAAGAGGATGGGATGCCGGTGAGTACCGGGGACGATAGTCAATGGGGCGACTTACCGGAATTCTTGCCCGAAGATGATTTGCCCGATCTGATTGGAGAGGAAGATCCGTCGTCTGAAGAGGTTGATGACCTCGATGATGTTGACCTCCCTGAACCGTTCGAGGAATTTGACTCCTTTGCCGAAGAAGATTTTGAAAGCGCGGATCCCGAGCAACTTGAAGTCTTAAGTGGCGCGGGACTCGACGCCGATGAGGATTGGGATGATGAAATGAATTCAGTTCCCTTTGGGGAATTTGATCCCGATGCAGCCGATGCCGATTTTGGCAGCTTTGGCGGCCCAGACCGAGGCGAGACCGATCGCGACACGTCAGGGGCCGATACCTTTTTGATGTCACCTCCCGAAGACCCCCAGGGGGGACGCTCAACCCGCGAGGCGATCGCCGACTATCCTGACCCCGACGATGAGTTTGACCTTGATGAACCCGATTGGCCGTCGGATGTGGCCGACGAGGATGAGGAAATGTCCTTTGAACAGCCGATCTCAGGACGTGTGGATGACTCAGAGTTGGACGAATTTGATGAATTTGACGAATTTGACGAATTGGCGGAGTCCCCCGAAGATGACTCAGCCGATTCGAGTGATGATCCCACCTTTGTCACCCCAGATGCCGAGTTAGGTCGAGGCGATCGCTTTGACTTTGACGCCTTCGACGATTTCGGCGGCGAAGACTTCGATGACGACGAATTCACCGCTGACGAAACCGAACAACCCCAAGCCTCCAGCGTCGATTTCCTCGATGAATTTGAAGACTTCGATGATCTCGGAGAAATTCCCAACTTTGAGAGTGAAGACCACACCGACTCCTCCCAATTCAACACCACCTCAGGCTTCCTCGAAGCCACCATGGACGTGCAAAGTGGGCGACGGGGACAAACCGAATCCTCCTCGATGGACTTCAGCGACATGACCGATGGCGCGATCGCCCAGGACGAAGAACTCTTTACCATCGCCAGCAGCAGCGATCGCGTCCCCGCCTTCGCCCAAACCGAGAGTGGAGCCGTCGAACCCGCCGTCAACCTCGAACCGGGACCCCTGGGCTTTTTCGAAAACGCCAGCCTCAAAAATAAACCCGTCATTGCGGCCCTGATTGCCGGGATTCTCTCGGCGATCGCCGTCGCGGGGATTGGCCATGTCTCAAGCCGCTATCTAGCCACCTCAGAGCGGTTTGACGTCGAAGTGCGCCGCCGCCTCTTGCCCCAAGTGCAACTCGGCGGCCTGGCGATGTCCCTCACAGCCGGGTTAGCCGGAGGCGCAACCACCTGGTTCCTCGGCCGCCTCAGTGCCGTTCAAGTCAAGCGGACAACGGTGGATTTACAAAGCGCCTTCGATGCCGTCTCTCAAGGAGACTTTGGCGTGCGGGCCTCCGTGGTCTCAGAAGATGAACTCGGGCAAATGTCGGCCAAATTCAACCAAATGGCTCGGGTGATTTACACCACCACCAACGAAGCCCAACGACGCGCCGAGGAGATGGAACAGGCCAAAGAAGACTTGCAACGGCAGGTGATTCGCCTCCTCGACGACGTAGAAGGGGCGGCTCGTGGGGACTTAACCGTTACCGCCGAAGTCACCGCCGACGTTCTCGGCGCCGTGGCTGACTCGTTTAACCTCACGATTCAGAACCTGCGCGAAATCGTCCTCCAGGTGAAACAAGCGGCTCGTCAGGTGAGTAAAGGGGCAACAGACAGTGAATCCTTCGCCCGCAGTTTGGCCTCAGATGCCCTACGCCAAGCCGAAGAGTTAGCCGCCACCCTGAACTCCGTCCAGGTGATGACCAACTCCATTCAACAGGTGGCCAAAAGCGCCCGAGAAGCCGAGGAAGTGGCACGCTCGGCCTCGGCCACCGCTCTCAAGGGCGGTGAAGCCGTGGAACGGACCGTGGCCAGTATCCTCGAAATCCGGGAAACGGTAGCAGAAACAACGCGAAAAGTCAAGCGTTTAGCCGAATCATCCCAAGAAATTTCTAAAATTGTCGCCCTCATTAGTGGGATTGCCTCGCGGACGAACCTCTTGGCCCTCAACGCCAGCATCGAGGCGGCTCGGGCTGGGGAAGCCGGACGGGGCTTTGCTATCGTTGCCGACGAGGTACGACAGCTTGCCGATCGCTCGGCCAAAGCCTTGAAAGAAATCGAGCAGATCGTCATGCAGATTCAAAGTGAAACCGGGTCTGTGATGATGGCCATGGAAGAAGGGCAACAGCAGGTCATCGGCGGAACCAAACTGGCCGAACAAGCCAAGCGATCGCTCGAAGACATTATCCAGGTGGCGAACCGTATCGATGTCCTGGTGCGATCGATTACCGCCGACACCGTCGAACAGACCGAAACCTCTCGTGCGGTCGCGCAAGTCATGCAGGCGGTCGAGTTAACAGCCCAGGAAACCTCCCAAGAGGCCCACCGCGTCTCAGGAGCCTTACAAAACCTCGTCGGTGTCTCCCGTGACTTGCTCACCTCCGTCGAACGGTTCCGCGTCGAAACCAACGAACGCTAATCGTCCGGCGGCAGCGACCTATCGCAACCCCCCCAAACAGCCATGGCATCAGAACAATCACAAATCATGGGATTCTTCATCGAAGAATCGCGGGATCACCTCGGCACGATTGAGCGAGGACTGTTGAATCTCGGCAGTACCCTAGACGATCGCGAAATGCTCGACGAGGTCTTCCGTGCCGCTCACTCCATTAAAGGAGGTGCGGCCATGTTGGGGTTACCTGGGATTCAAACGGTGTCCCATCGCCTCGAAGACTGTTTCAAAATTCTCAAAGATAATCCCATCGCCACGGATCAGCGGCTAGAATCCCTATTTTTGCAAATTTTTGATAGCTTGCAGGAATTAGTTGATCGCCTGCAAAGCCCTGACGGACTGAACGAACAAGACTCAGAACGAGTCGTCGCTGACGTCGATCCCATCTGTCAGGAACTCATTACCTATATCAACTGCCTCTCCCGAGGTGACGTTCCTCCCGAACCCGCCAATCCCCCGGCTCAGGCGTCGCTGCCGGTCACCAGTCCCCTGTCAACGCAATCAGAAGAAGACAGCGCCCTACACCTGATCATGACCAGCGATGTGCTGGCCCGGTTGCGGGAGATGCTGCAACTGTTCAAACAGCCCGATACCCCAAAAACTCGCCAATCACTACGGCAACTCTGTCAACTCCTGGCCCAAGTCGGAGAACAGTTTGAACTCGAGGCTTGGACAAGGTTGGTCAAAACAGCCCAACGGGCGATCGCCAACACGGATAACACCTTTACCAGCCTCGCCGCCGTCATCATCAAGGATCTCAAACAGGGACAAGAACTCGTCCTAGGGAACCGAGAATCGGAGATCAGCCCCAGTCCGGCTCTGTCCGAGTTGGCCCCAGCTCCAGAGAGAGAAGCGCCCCAGGATATCAATCATCCTGCCGATGGGCGTTCGCAAAG
>SIHH01000467.1 GCA_004299065.1 Phormidium sp. SL48-SHIP
CGTGTTCATCCCGACATTGACCCGGTTGGGTCAAGTGCGGGGCGTCTCGTGGAATTAGCTAAGACCTTGCCCTCTCGGCACACCTTGGATTTTAGCCGCTGAGAGTCACGAGAGTCGATGCTCGGGTGAGCTAATTGCGATCCCGAGCGCCAGGCAACCATCAAGTACGTAAAAGAAAGTGCCAGAATAGAGATAACAGAGATAACCATGCCTGAACCGCAACCCACTGTCTCTCAGGACTCTCCCGGTGTTCCCATGAGCCAACTTCCGATATTTACAGACCAGGGATATCATGTTCAGCGTCAACTCGGCCAAAACCGAGCCGGTGGACGGATGACCTATCTCGCCCAGGCGGATCACTCTCCCCATCCCGTCGTTCTCAAAGAGTTTCTCTTTGGAGATGCGGCTCAATGGTCAGCCTATGACAGTTGTGAACGAGAAATTCAGGTCTTGAAGGGGTTGGATCATCCCGGTATTCCCCGCTATCTCGATTCCTTTGAGACTGACAATGGCTTTTGTTTGGTGCAGGAGTATAAACCCGCTCCCTCCTTGGCAGAAATGCGGAGTTTTTCCCCGGAGGAGGTTAAGGAGATTGCGATCGCCCTCCTAGAGATTCTCGTCTATCTGCAAAACCGTATTCCCCCGGTCATCCACCGAGACATCAAACCCGAGAATGTCTTAGTCTCCGAGCAACCCACCTCGAAGGGCCGACAAGTCTATCTGGTGGATTTTGGCTTTGCTCGCATTGGCCAGGGCGATGTGGCCATGAGCAGTGTTGTTAAGGGAACGCTGGGGTTTATGCCTCCGGAACAACTATTTAATCGTCCTCTGACGGAAGCCTCGGATTTATACGGCGTGGGTGCTACCTTAATCTGTCTGTTGACGGGAACGAAATCGCAGGACATTGGTGAGTTGATGGACGATCGCTACAGCATCGAGTTTGAGTCTCGGGTTCCTAAACTGAGTTTGCGCTGGGTGGACTGGTTAAAGACCCTGGTGCAACCCTCTCCTAGTGACCGGTATACCAATGCTGCCGAGGCGTTAGCTGCCCTCAAGCCCATTTATGTCAATCGCGTGCCTAAAGTGGTCGCCAAGCCTGATTCTGTGGTCTTGGAGGCAACGCAATTGGGGGAACACATTGCCGAAACGGTGATGTTGAAGAACCCGGTTCCTGAGACGGTGTTACAGGGTCGTTGGCGAGTCTTACCGCACCCGAAAGACCCCCCCAGTCACCCCGGAAAACATCATTGGTTGCGGGTCACCCCAGACCGGGTTGAGGGGAAGCAGGTGTTATGTCGGGTACGAGCGAATACGGGCAAACTGGTGGCGAATTCTGTCTATGAGCGGCGTTTAGTGTTTGAGAGTAATGCCGAGCCACAGGTGTTGGAACTGGCGCTAACGGTCAAAACGGCTCCCGCTCCGGTGCGGCTTCCGGCGTTACCGACCAAACGGCTCGGGGTGTTGTTTGTCTCGGCCACGGTTCTCTCGTTTGGGGTTCATGTTTGGTGGGGGACCCTGGTGGCACTGGCCGACGCTCTAGCCCAGGCTCTTGATAAACTGTGATCAGGGGCGATCGCTCGGGGGTTAGATACAGGGCTGGAGACAGAGTTTAAATTTCTCACTAAAATTGTTTAAAGTTACTCAAGCTTTAAGCTATAATCAAATCATGAGTAAGTTTAGCATTTCCGAAGC
>SIHH01000115.1:0-1223 GCA_004299065.1 Phormidium sp. SL48-SHIP
TAGGCCAAAAGCTGACTGTCACTCGATGAGTCGAGATTGTTTAACAGACGGCGGAACTTGCGCACGACAGGGAGCGAAGGACAGACGATGGTGGGGAGACACGCCAAAGGCCTGTAACGCCTGGCGGTGGGCGGCGGTTCCATAGCCTTTGTTGGCGGCTAAATCGTATTGGGGATAGGTTGAAGCTAAACGGAGAATTTCGGCATCCCGCCAGACTTTGGCCAGGATACTGGCGGCGGCGATCGCCATCTCGCGGCGATCGCCCCCCACCACCGTTTCTTGGGGAATCGGTAACTCCCGAATTGCCCGATTGCCGTCAATTAAACAGCCGTCGGGGGCGATCGTCAAGGCTAAAATTGCCCGTTTCATCGCCAACAAACTCGCGTTAAGGATATTTAACTGGTCAATTTCAGCTACCGTTGCTTGAGCAATTTGGACCTCAAGGGCGATCGCGCGAATCTCCTGGGCCAACTCCTCCCGTCGTCGGGGACGCAGTTGTTTACTATCAGTCACGCCCAATTGAGCCAAGGTGCGCCCTTGTTCGGGCGTGATCAGCACCGCCGCCGCAACGACGGGGCCAAATAAGGCCCCTCGTCCCACTTCATCCACCCCAGCCACCCGCTCCCAGGAGGAGCGAGATGGCAGATTAAGCTCTAAGGTCACGAGTCAGAACTGGCCGAGGAACGACGACGGCGGCGGCGAGTGGTGCGAGACTTACTGCGGCTGCTACTACTCGTCTCGGGAGACTCCGCCTCCTGAGTTTTAGTATCAGCGGTCTTGTCCGTCTCGCTAGCCGTGTCCTGGGAGGCTAACGTAACCGTCGAACGACTTGAGGGTTGACGGTCTGACGTCGTGTCAACCTCCGGCGCGGGACTCGACGGCTTTACCGGCGACGCTTTCTCGGCTTTCTCTAAAGACCGTACCGGCCCATTCCCCGTTCCTTCACCGGGATTGACCACATGAATTGTGGCGGCTTTAGGATTCTTGGGAAATTGGCCGAGCTTAACACAGGGCGAAATCCCCATCATGGCATAGACTTCCTGCTCCTGGGGGGTCATCTCGACCGTAATCACTTCCGAGCTATCCTCGGATTTGCTCTCGCGAGAGCTGCGGCTGCGGCTAGGTTTCTCCTCATCTCCATCGTTGTCCTGACGGGAGTCTGGCGTGGAGTCGACCGTGGGGCGATCGCGACGAGACTCTTGAGATGA
Source organism: Phormidium sp. SL48-SHIP (assembly GCA_004299065.1). Lineage (GTDB taxonomy): Bacteria > Cyanobacteriota > Cyanobacteriia > Cyanobacteriales > Geitlerinemataceae > Sodalinema. The sequence continues at coordinate 1,209 of SIHH01000115.1, forward strand.
CTCTTGAGATGACTC
>SIHH01000115.1:1323-12267 GCA_004299065.1 Phormidium sp. SL48-SHIP
TGAGATGACTCCTGAGATGACTCCTGAGATGACTCCTGAGATGACTCCTGACGGCCCCCACTCGACTTCGCCTGTTCCTCAGCATGAGCTTTAATATCAGGACTAGCAAAACGTCGGCGACGACGACGGCGAGTTGTTCCGTCCCCCATTTCCTGATAACTCGGATGATGAATCAGATCGATTTCCGGGGTATCCCCCTCCGTATCCGAGAGGGTATCTGAGGCAGGGTCGAGGCGACTGGGGCTGCGATCGCGTAATCTGGGACTACTATCACGCAAGCGAGGCGCAGGCGTATCCCCATTGCGAGGAGAACTGGTCGTCGAAGACGATTGAGATTGGCCCTTGCTCGTCTCCGAGGTTGCCGTGCGGGCCACCTCCACCGTCCGCACCGACTCCTCACCCGGAAGTTGAGCTAAATGGCCTAACCCCGTACAAGTCGGACAGGGTTCACTAAACAACTCATAAATATTTTGACCTTGGCGTTTGCGGGTTAACTCCACCAACCCCAACTCAGACAACTGAGCAATCTGAGGACGGGCCTTATCGGCGGCCAACTCCGTATTAAACTGCTCCAACACCTTCAACTTATCGTGGCGCGAGTCCATATCAATGAAATCGATCACGATCACCCCGGCGATATTACGCAGGCGCAATTGACGGGCAATTTCCACCGCCGCTTCGCAGTTCGTCCATAACACCGTCTCCCGCGAGGTGGCCGAACGAGTAAAGGACCCCGAGTTCACATCCACCACCGTTAAGGCTTCAGTGGGTTCAATAATGATATAGCCCCCCGACGGCAGATCCACCCGAGGTTTCAGGGCTTCGCGAATGGCCGCATTGACCCGGAAATACTCCAAAATTGGCTGAGATTCCCGGTGATGGTCAATCGAGACCGACAAATTCTTGCCATCATTCCAGGAGGCCAAGTTCTGCTTGACTCGTTTTAGCCCACTGGGGGAGTCCACGACAATCCGGTTGACATCGGTGTTGTACATATCGCGCAACACCCGTTGAATGAAATCATCATCCCGGTTCAGCAAGGTTGGTTCGCGGGTGGTGTTGTACTCTTCGAGAATCACCTCCCATTGTTTTTGCAGCACCTCTAAGTCTTCGATGATGGCATCTTCGGCCACCCCTTCGGCTTCGGTTCGCACCAACAATCCCATTCCGGCGGGTTTAATCAAAATCGCCAAGGCCCGCAAGGTATTGCGTTGCGACTCACTGACAATGCGGCGAGACAGATGCACGCCTTTACCAAACGGCATCAGAACCAAATAGCGACCGGGAAGGGTAATATTGCCTGTTAACCGGGGGCCTTTATTCCCCGTGGGTTCCTTCATCACCTGAACCAGAACCTTCTGTTTCGGGGTCAAGAGTTCGGTAATGGCACTTGAAGAGCGTTTCAGCCGCAGCGGCCCGAGGTCCGTCACGTGCATAAAGCCGTTGCGCTCAGGATCTCCGATGTTCACGAAGGCGGCGTCAATTCCGGGAATCACGTTTTCGACGGTTCCCACATAAACATCACTCACTTGGTGAGTTCCAGTGGCAACCACCAGCTCCTGGATTTGATCTTCAGAAAATACAGCAGCAATCCGATGCTGCTCGGCGATAATAATTTGCTTGGGCATTCAATTTCCTCAAATTTTTTAGAGTTTTGGAGGTTAAAGGGGTGGGGCGCTCCTCCGGGAGATTCGCAGCGATGAAAGCGTCGGCGGGGAAACGTCACGTTATCCCGAAAAACTCGATGCTTTCGATCGACGAAGACAGTCTAGTCCTGCAACATCGTTGGCGTTGACAGCAGTTCCTCACGTTTGATCAGCTTCCGCAAGAGCGATGGGAAACCGGAGCATACCGGCTTGCTTCTGAATTGGACGTTTGGGAAAAGACTGGAGTGGGGAACATCTGTACAGGCAAACCATCTGATTATCACCAACGACGTTGGGCAAATGGTCTTCAGCCTGAGCGCGTAACGATCGCAGTGAGGGGCTGCCGTATCCTCCGACATCGACCTCTGACGGCGTCTCTCAAGGGTGCCGTTAACGCTGACCGTAGACCGAACCGACGGGAGTTAGCCAGACTAACGAGTCCCAGTCAGAACCGCCCATCTTTTTTAAACCTACGGGTTGTTATCCTTCGCACGGGTCTAACTCGCATCCCCCAACGGTCAAAGTTGGGTGTCTTGGGGCTGACAAACCCGACGCGATAGTTGAGTACGAATTTGTACTTTACCCCCCACTATATCACGTTTTTTCCTGGCTTTTGTGTTGGTAACTATCTCAGCCAATACTTTGGCCCCTACGGTGTTTCCGGGCGAAAAATGAGCCGTTGACGATGCACATGCTGGTTTTCGATCTCGACACCGGAGACGGCTTCGAGCATTTCCACCACTTGGGATGGCCGCAACAGCGTCCCATCGTTACGACAACTTCCTTCATAGGCAATGACGGCTTGATCGGGATGGGACGAGTCTACATAGTCTAGGGCAAACAGTCGTTCTCTGAGGTTAATGGCCCGAATTTTTCCAGATTTGCTGCGATGTTCGCTCCACAGTTCTGAGGCCTGGTTCACCGCGTCAACCCACGTGGCCCACTCTCCCTGGGGACTGGCCAAGGTCAGTTGATATTGGGCGCGTTCTAAGACTCGGGTGGCGGCTAAGCCTTTGACGGGGACAACCTCGACCTCGTAGATGGGCATTTGCGGCGGCAATTGCTCCCGTAACCGCTGTTTAAATTCCTCGGCATCGAGGGGTTCGGTGAGGTCAAATTCCACCACTTCCCCGTCGCTGGTGGCCCCGAGTTGCAGGGCGTTGGCGGGGGAGATGCGGGGACTGGGGTGATAGCCACCGCTGAAGGAGATGGGCAGGGCCGCTCGACGGATGGCGCGATCGAGGAGACGGGCAAAGTCTAAATGGCCAATTAGGGCCATGTCGCCCTGTTTGCCCATGCGAACCCGCAGCCGCTGTTCGCGGTGGGTGTTGGGTTTGAAATGACCGACGAAGTGGGGGATGGGGGGAGGGGTTTCGACGATGTTATGGCCAAAGTCGGGGGTACATACGCCGCAGTGGGAACAGCCTTCATAGGCACAGTCGGGAACGGTGGCCGCTTCGAGGGCGCGTTGTAAGTCCTGTTTGAGCCAGGTTTTGTCGATGCCGGTGTTGAGATAGTCCCAGGGAAGGGGCGCATCGAGGGATTGGCTGTTATCGATGTTGCCCTGATCGTCTTTAAAGAGATTCCATTCTCCGGATTCGACTTGGCGATATTTCCAGGTTAGGCCGGATTCGTCGATCGCCACCTCCCAGGCTTGATAGGCGCGATCGAGGCTTTCCCACCAAGCATCCATCCCGGCCCCGAGTTCCCAGGCGCGGCGAATCACAGGACCTAGACGGCGATCGCCCCGGCCCACAAAGTCCTCCATGGCCGAGATGCGAACGTCGGTAAAGTTGGCTTTAACGCCCCGCATTCGCTTAAATTCTTGCCGCAACAGATCTTGTTTGCGTAAAAACTCACTCGTCGAGACACTATGCCATTGGAAGGGAGTATGGGGTTTAGGGGTGAAGTTGGAAATGGTTAAGTTGATGTGAAAGCGTCGCCGTTTCTGACTGCGACATTCTTGTTGCAACCAGCGCACGGTTTCGGCAATACCGATGACATCGGCATCCGTTTCACCAGGAAGCCCAATCATAAAGTAGAGCTTCACTTTGTCCCAACCTTGCTCGTAGGCGGTTTTCACCCCCCGCAAGAGTTCTTCGTTGGTGAGTCCTTTGTTGATGATGTCCCGCATCCGCTGGGTTCCGGCTTCGGGGGCGAAGGTTAACCCCGATTGACGGGTTCCGCCGATGATATTGGCGATGTTCTCGTCGAAGCGATCGACCCGCTGGCTGGGCAGAGACAGGGAAATGTTATCGTTTTGTAAACGATTCTTGACTTCCATGCCCACAGCAGGTAAGGACAGATAATCGGAACAGCTTAGGGACAACAGAGAAAACTCGTTATAGCCCGTGGCCCGCATCCCTTTTTCGATGGTATTGACCACCTGTTCCGGGTTCACATCTCGGGCGGGCCGAGTCAGCATTCCCGGTTGACAGAAGCGACAGCCACGGGTGCAACCCCGGCGAATTTCCACGGTGAGGCGATCGTGGACGGTTTCGATATAGGGGACCAAGCCGATGGAATAGGCGGGCATTGGGGGCGCAACCCGCCGCAGGACTCGTTCCGGGACTTGGGGATGATTGGGGCGGACTGAGCCATCCTCAGCCATGTCGTAAAACATGGGGACGTACACGCCGGGAACCTGGGCTAAGTCGAGTAAGAGGTCTTTGCGGCTCAATCCGGCTCGTTTGGCTTCTTCGATGACGAGGCCGATTTCCGGTAGCAGTTCTTCGCCATCGCCGAGGGCCACGAAATCGAGAAAGTCGGCGTAGGGTTCCGGGTTGGAGGTGGCGGTTTGTCCACCGGCGAAGATCAGGGGGTCTTCGAGGCCACGACTGAGACGTTCGCCCCAGGTGAGGGGAATCCCGGCTAGGGTCAGCATTTCCAGGATATTGGTGGCCCCGAGTTCGTAGCTGAGGCTAAAGCCGAGAATGTCAAACTCTTTGAGGGGGCGATGGGCCTCGACGGCGAAGAGGGGGGTGTCCGTGTCCCGCAACTTTTCGATCAAGTCCATGGCCGGGAGGTAGGCGCGATCGCACAGTTGGCGGGGCTGGGCGTTGAGAATACTGTAGAGGATGATATGTCCTAGGTTGGACGCACCCACTTCGTACACTTCTGGATAGGTCAAGACCCAACGCACTTCGGCATCTTGCCAGGATTTACGCACGGCTCCGAGTTCGTTACCGAGGTAACGAGCGGGGCGCGAAATGTCTGGCGTGAGTAGCTGGTCAACTGCAACCGCCATTGATAAAATCTCTCCTGTATCTGTTGCAAGCGTTAGGTTTTTGGCCCTGTTTTAGCTAGGGTCAGCTAAGGTGAAGGTCATCGGGCCAACAAACCCGGGTCTTTAGTCAGCTTACCACCATAACTCATTTCCAGGACTGATTTAGGTCGGGGTTTTTGAATCTCGATGGTCTCGGGCGTGTCATAGTTGTTAACCGTTGTTAAGCTTGTTAACGGCTCACTGAAATTATCACTGCAATTATCAACGGTCTTATGTCTGACGGCGATCGCACCTCAACTCCGACGGTTTGGCACTATAAGCCTTGGTGGTGTCAACCTTGGTCAATTCTCCTCACAGGGGTGGGATTGATTGCGGCCAGTTGGTTGGTTTTGCATCGGGTTTGGCTGACGGTTCTTGTGGCTATCCCCCTATCGGTTTGGATGGGCTATTTTGTCCTGGTTTTTCCGCGACTGGTCGCTCAAGCGGGGCTATTGGAGACGGATGTCCCCAAGGACCCCTCTAACTAAGCTCTAGGGAGCGTTTAAGGCGCATTTAAGGCGCATTTAGGGAGCTGGCGATCGCATTCCAGTCTTGTTCAGCGTCAGCTAGAGCCACTTCAACGCTTTTCTGCCCCAATAGCACCGCCTGTAAGTTGTCATAGAGGATTTCCTGCAAGTCGTTGACATTGGACTGAGGGGGAATTAAAACCTCGGCCCGTTCCAATTGCTCAGCACTCATAATCCGGGCCTGATCGACTGGCTTGGCGTTGGGTCCCAACTCCTGGAAATACGGGTGGTTCAAGGTCTCCCGCGTCGAGGGTAGGGTATTAGCCGCTTGGGAAAAGGCCAGTTGATTGTCGGGATTGGTCAGAAAGAGTGCGAAGGCGATCGCACCCTCGGGATTAACGGTATCGCGGGGAATGAGTACATTCATCACCGCGACAGAGATTTTGCCCGTTTCACCGGTAATCTGGGGGGCCGCTCGGGAGACGGCGGCGATATCCGGGGCGTTGTTGCTGATGGTTTGGAAGAACTGGGGACCCGTGGCCACTAAGGCCAATTCCCCGGCCTGATAGAGTTCGATCGCCCGTTGATGACCTTGAGTTAACACCTCGCGGGGGAGCCATCCCTCCTGATAGAGTCGTCGCCAATAGTTAAACGCCGCCACGCCTTCGGGGGAGTTAAAGGCGGCGGTTCCGTCGTCGTTGAGCAGTTGCACCCCCATTTGTACCAAGGATTCCAACACTTCCCCCGAGTCATTAGCCGCAAGTGTCACAAAAAAGGCATATTTACCCGTTTCCTCCCGCACCTGTTGGGCCACCGTTGCTAACGCTTCATAGGTTTGGGGAGCCTCTTCGATACCGGCTTCAGCCAACAGGGCCTCGTTATAAATCGTAATCCGGGTGGTGAGATACCAGGGAATACCAAAACTCTGGCCCTCAAAGCGGCTGGCGTCCCAGATGTTTTCGAGATACTGCGATCGCACCTCCTCGGAGATGGACTCATCCAAGTTCAGCCAGGCCCCGCGTCCCGCCAGTAGCGCGGAAAATCCGGGGTTGAGGTTCACCAGATCCGGCGCGGTTCGAGCCGAGACGGAGGTGAGAATACGAGCCTTCATGGCGGACCAGGGAACATCAATCCAACGCACCTCTAACTCGGGATGGTCCGCCTCGAACGCCTCAATCAGATCGCCAAAATAGTCATTGAAGGTCGGCTGAAGCTGCATGGTCCAGAACTCAACGGTCGTCTCGTCGCGGACCGTGCGGGGACTCCCACAGGCTAGGACGAGCAGTAGGCTGGTCAGGGTCAATCCCAGTCCTAACACCATTTTTGTCCGTATTCCTTGACGTTGGCGGCTGTTCTTGGGCATCCTCGTTGACATTCGTATGGAAACTTAAATCCTGAAGTTCAGCAGATAGAATAGAGCAGCGGCGATCGCCTGTTATCAATGGCTGCTCATAGGATAGCCAAGTGCTTCATTCTCTCGTCATCACTCCCATGACCTGAATCCCCTGGCTCAACACTCTGGCTCAACCCCCTGGCTCAATCTAGTGACTAAATACAGTGGTTAACTTCAACTTCCTCAAAAATATACTCTCCAAAGCCAAGAATGGCATTGGCATTGAACTATCTCCCGATCGCATCAATGTGATGCAACTGCAAAAACAGCGTCAGGGTTATAAGATTCTACACTTCATCTCCGAGGAAGTTCCCGAAGGAGTGATGCAGGAAGGGCAAATTATCGATTTGCCCAGTATGTCAGAACTGATTGAGGCCGTGCTGAGTGAGCATAAAATCAAACCGAAACACATTGCGACCGCCATTCCCAGTCGCGAGGCGATCGTGCGGCTGATTCCGGTTCCCGTTGAACTCGACGACGAAAGCCAACTGCGGGATTACGTCAACCAAGAAGCCGGCCTCTATCTTCCCTTCCCTCGGGAAGAGGCGGATGTGGATTTCCAGAAACTCGGCTCGTTTGTGGACGAGGATGGTATGGAAAAAAATCAACTGCTGTTTGTCGCCACTCGTAAAGAAGTCACCGACAGTTACATCAGCGTCTTTCAGGAAGCGGGGCTGAATCTCGATGTGATGGAGGTCAGCAGTTTCTCAGTGTTACGCTGTCTACAAGATCAACTGCAACAATTTACCTCGTCGGAAGTGGTGGTCACCGCTGATCTACAATTCGACAGTACCGAAATTTCGGTTATCGTCGATGGTGTACCTCAATTTTCTCGCACCATCGGCATTGGCAGCTTTCAAATCCAAAGCGCTCTCTCAGAAGCGATGAACTTACCCCCATCCCGAAATACCGAACTGTTGCAAGGGATGACCTTGCCCGTGAATACCGGTGATAGTATGACCATGGGAACCATGGGCGGGAATAATCCGGGAACCAGTGCCATGATGAAAGTGTTAGGTGAGCTGGCCGATGAGGTTCGTCGTTCCATCGACTTTTACCTCAACCAGAGTGAGGTGATGGATGTGGCGCAACTGTTCCTCGTCGGTCCCGGAAGTGCCGTGGGACAACTCGATGAGTTCTTTATGCAGCGGCTGAGTATTCCCACCAATCAACTTGATCCGGTGGCTGCGCTAGGATTGGAGATGAGCGAAGAAGAGGTCCCCCTCGTCCAACGTCCCGGACTAGGGGTTGTCTTAGGTCTGGGACTACGGGAGGTCTAACACTATGTATAACATCGAGATTAATTTCCTCAACGATCGCCCGGAGTATCGTCCGGAATCGGTGAAGGCGAAACCGAGCCGCCAGCGGCAACAGGGGGGCAATAATATGCCGCTCATTGCTGGCGGGGCCGTGGCGGCGGCCTGCTTAGCTGCTGTCGGCGGTGCTTGGATATACCTGGCTCAGATTGAAATTCCCAAGCTGCAAGCCGAACGAGATGAACTCGACGCAGAGTTGGGAAGTTATCAGCGAGAAGAGAATCGTCTAAGAGAGATTCAGGAGGAGGTTCAGCAAATCCGGGCGCAAACCGATGCCTTGGCAGGGGTGTTTAATTATATTTCTCCTTGGTCGGCGCTGTTACAAGACCTGCGCGATCGCACCCCGATGGGGGTTCGCATCCAAGGTGTCGAACAAACCGATGAACCACCACAAGGCGGGCCGTCTCCCCAAGCAACGGAGTCGGGTCGCCCCCCATCGGTGGTCGTCATCCGAGGAATTGCTCAGTCGTTCAATGACGTTAACGACTTCGTCCTCTTATTGAAAGAGTCGAATCTTTATCTAGGTTCAGGCACTCATCTGATCAACGCTCAGATGGAGGACTATAACGCCCAAAGCATCACCTTCAGCGAAACTCGCAATCGTCTGGAGTTGTCACAGGTTGTCGCCTTCACCATTCAAAGCCAAGTTCGTGAAGTTCCGGCCGCCGACATCTTACAGGAACTTCAGCGTAAAGGTGCATTGGGGTTAGTCAACCGCATCCAAGAACTTCAACGCAGAGGGGTAATTTAGAACCATGGCCTACGACGACGACAATTTCGTGACCGGTGAAGACGAAGCCGAAGCCCCCGATGGGCTTGTGTTTATGGGGGTGACCATCTCCCCAACCATTTTGGGCGTGCTGATTGCGGCTTTAGGGTTAGCAGGAGCCGTTGGCATCGGCCTACAATTGGTTCAACCCCTGTGGGGCGATCGCCAAGAGCTACAGGTTGAAATTGCCGAAAAAGAGACTCAGATCGATGGTCAAGGCAATATCCAGCAGCAAATCGAGCAAGCTGAAACTGAACGGGATGAAGTACAAGCCCTTCAGGAAGAGGTCTTATCGATGTTTGCTAATCCCGATAGCCTCGAAACCCTAGTCTTAGACGTTAACCAACAAATTAACCAGCGCAACGCCAATCTCAGTTCCGACGAGATTCGCACTCGCTTAGTGGCTCAGGGTTGTCCCGCAGAACTGTTGCAAGAGTACGCCGATTTCAACAGTCGGATTGATGGCTTCTTTGCTGAAGCTGAACTACAACAATTTGAACCCATTTTTCCCGGAAGCCAGCGTGGCAGCAATGCCGCCAATATCACATCAGACGGCTATGAGTTAGTCACCGATAGCTCCTTTGGCCGACAAGCCAATGGACAGCTTAAACGTCAAACCTATGACGTGCAGCTAGAGGGGAATTTTGCCCAAACTCGCGCCATTTTGATGCAGCTTGAGCAACTTCAACCGCTGCTAGTGTTACGTGAGTTTAGCTCAACCCAACAGACTCCGACCTTTATTTATGACCAGAACGGTCTGCTGCCAAATTGCCAGCCCGAAGCCAAAATCACCACCTCTTTTAGACTCGAAGCCTTATTGCCCCTCTCTCAAGAGGAGTTACAACAACGGCTTGAGGCTGAAGAGGGAGAAGAGGGGGAAGAGGACGAAGAAAGTTAACCCTCAAACCTTGACGAAAATGTTACCCTTATGCGTAGACCGCTAACTGTTGCTCTTGTGCAGTTGACAGTTAGCGGTTGAGCGTCCATAATTGGTCGTTGATACTGGTGAATTGATAGTTAACAACAGTTAACTATTAATTATTAAAAGGAGAGAGCGGTGAACTATAATCTCGGACTCAGTGGACTTTGCCTGGGAACAGCCCTTGTTCTGGCAGTCCCGGCTTCGACCTTGGCGACTCCGACGGAGGTAACCGGAATTGAACTTCGTGAAACGCCGTCTGGCCTGATGTTGATGATGGACACGGCGAGTGGCGATCGCCCCCAGATTTTCCTCGTCCGTCGCGGTAATTCCATGGTCGCAGACCTCATCAACACCAAACTGCGATTGCCTCAAGGCCAAGGCTACAGTCAAAATAACCCCGTCCCCGGTATCGCCTCACTGGTTGTCACCCCTCTCGATGCCAACAGCACCCGCGTCATCGTCACCAGCGCCGGAGACAGCGCCCCCGACGGCGAAATTGTCCAAGAAGCCAGCCGAGGCATCGCTCTTAACTATCGTCGGTCCGCCGATGCCCCCACAACAGCCACCTCACCCCCTCCAGGAATTACCGGCGAACCCCAAGGACAAAGCAACCTCGCCCAACAGCAGCCGCAACAGCAGCCGCAACAGCAGCCGCAACAGCAACAACAAGCCCAGCGACAACCCGGCAATTCCGATGTCTTGGTTCCCAACCCCGACGTTGAAATTGACGGCGTCCGCATCGACTCTCCCACTCGCGTCAACCCAGCGCCTCCCTTCCAACCTCGCGCCGTCGCACCACCAGTGGGGGATATTTCCGTCTCCTCCGTTGACACTTCAGCCTATAGCATCAACCTCGGAACTGCTCAGCGAGTCCCTCGCCTAGTCCTGCGAGATGCCCCCGTTGAAGAGGTGATGTCTCTGCTCGCCCGTGCCGCTGGCTTGAACCTAGCCTATATTGCCGATAGCGGTGACGACGAAGATGGAGAGAGCAGCCAGCGTACCATTTCCCTGGATATTGAGGATGAGTCGGTCCAGGATGTCTTCAATAATGTCTTGCGTCTGAGTGGACTCGAAGCCAACCGAGAAGGGAACACCATCGTCGTCGGTGTACGTCTCCCCGACTCAGCGCGTCCGGTCATTAGCCGCACGGTTCGACTCAATCAACT
>SIHH01000116.1 GCA_004299065.1 Phormidium sp. SL48-SHIP
ATCGCCTGGCCCAACGCTTACGGGAACTTGGCGTAAATCCCGATGACCTCTAACATCATTCCCCAATCTCCCCCAAGCCTCTGATCAGTCATCACCGTGAGTCAGTCTCTCCCCGACGAACCACGAGGATGGCTTGTTCCCCAGTTCTTGCCGTCACATTTTTACCATTTCTTTACATTGTAACATATTATTAAGTTACGTAATGTCGCTAAAATCCAGTCTGGACAAGAGTTTCAGGCGATTTTAGACAAATTTCAGAGATATTTCTAAATACAATCTTCACATTTCACTGGTCTAATGACGAGTGAAGGTTCAATACCGGTTGCCACCCATATAATAGGCGGCCTCATCAATCCGCCCCAGAGTTTAGCGGGCGGCCATTTAAATCGGCTCTGTCTTCAATAAAGAGCCAGTTTTTTGAAAACGTTTAACCAACAGGCTTGTTATGCTCAGCCCGAACCAATTTCGGGCTTATTTTTTTCTCTGGGTTTTTCTCTGAGGAAGACCCCTGGCCCGTCTTCCCAGGACGTGGCTAACGGACCGCCTGCACCTCAATCTCCCGTTCCAGAGACACAATCACCTCACCATTCCGACGTAATTCATATTCCCCACGCCAAGTTCCCGGCAAAATTGGCCGCTGGGCCGTGTTGCGTTTTCCCACACCGTTGTACCAATTCAGATTCGATTGGTCTGCGGTTTGTTCATAGTCCGTAATCACCGTACCCTCAGGGTCGAGGAGTCGGAAATGTTCCACATCCCCTTCTAAAATCCCATAGCCATGCACCCAGAAATAGATTAAGGGAATGTCTTGAGAGAGCGTAACATCCGTGAAATCGCCCCGCCAGAGACGGTCTAGGGAGAGGTCTTCAGCCGCAAAACCAGCACTTAAAATGCCCGTGGGTTCATACCCGAGGGGGGTTTCCCAGAGGGGACGACGTTCTAAATTGCACCCCGTCTCATCGGTTACGCCCACAAAGGGGTCGATAACCTCCCCTTGATAACGAACCGTAATATGGACATGGGGAAAAGTTGTTTTTCCCGAAAGGCCCACTAACCCCAAGGTCTCGCCCTGGGTCACCTGCTGGCCAGGTTCGACAACAATACTGTCTTGCTTGAGATGACAATATTGAGTTTCCCAGCCGTCGCCATGGTCCATGACTAGGCCATTGCCACATTCGCGGCCTTGTTCCTCAACGGCGGCGATATCTGCGGCGGTTCTCAGGCGGCGGTCGGGTTCAGCATCCCGCAAGCGTAAGACCGTTCCATCAGCAGCGGCGATGACGGCCACTCCCTCCTCCATCGCGACTTCGTTGGGAATCGCAAAATCTGTCCCCTTGTGGCCATCATAGGTTTGCCGGCCACAGGCGAAGTCTTGGGCGTTGTCACTGGGGTCTCGGTCAACGTAGAGAAGGGTGAAACAGTCTTCGCCTAGGCTGCAATCAATCGGCGGGGTAAATTGAACCCAGTCAGGGTTGGGAGATGTGACCACCTCATAGGCGGCCTTGTCCCCTGGCTGACTCGACTGAGGGGAGTCGCTGGTTTGACTATTGGTTTGACAGGCGGTGGTGACCAGAATACTGGTGAGGAGGGAGAGACTAAAGAGGAGAATTCGTCGGGAAAGCATAGGGGGGGAGGAGGGAACAGGGAACAGGGAACACCGGAACAGGGGGAAGAAGGCAATAGGCAAGCTAGCAATAGGGGGAGAATCCACCCCTTGCCTCCAATGGAAGGCAGAAACAAGTTTGGGATTTGCCTTTGTGGTTGTCCTTTTGTGGAATCTTTTGCGGAATTGCCACCGCTATACCACTATTCAGGGTTCACCATTCACTATCCCGAGACTTTTTGAGGTGGGTTTGGGTTCCCTAGAGGACGGGGACCGGGGATGGGGTGAGGGTGAGGCTGTAGTCTTCCCGTTCGCGGCTGAGGTGGGGATTGTAACAGGGGTCATCCTCTAAATAGTCGCCCCAGCGGTGTTTCATATAGTCAATTTCCTGCTTAAAGCGGAGTTGCTTTTCGGGGGTGTTTTCTTGGCCGCGACTTTTGGATTCGTAGTGATAGAGACGGACATGGGGTAAACAGACATTGCGATAGCCTTTTTCTATCATCTTCAAACAGAAGTCCACATCGTTGAAGGCGACGCTGAGGGATTCTTCAAAACCGCCGATGGCCTCGAATACCTCCCGGCGACAGAGAAGACAGGCGGCGGTGACGGCGGAATAGTTGTTGACGGTTTGCAGTTGGGCGAAGTAGCCGATCGCATCTTTGGGATAGAATTTATGGCTATGGCCGGCCACTCCGCCAATCCCTAAAACAACGCCAGCGTGTTGGATGGTGTTGTCGGGATAGAGGAGGGTCGCCCCAACGGCCCCGATAGATGGGCGTTGACCCTGTTCCACCAGGGCGGTTAACCAATCTCCTTGGCTGATTTCTGTGTCGTTGTTGAGGAACAGCAGATAGTCTCCTTCAGCTTTGGAGACGGCGAAATTGTTGAGTTTGGGATAGTTAAAGGGAATATCGAGGGGTTCGACGCGGAAGCGTTGGGGTTCTCGTTTGGCCCAGGTTTTGAATAGACGTTGGGTTTGTCGTTGGACACTACCGTTATCGACGATAATCACCTCATAATCAGGATAGGTGGTGAGGCGGAAAATTGAGGTCAGACAGGTGTTTAGGGTACTGGCGAGGTCTTTGGTGGGAATGATGATACTGACTTTCCCCGGTTTGCGGATGTCGTAGCGGGGAATCCAATGGCCCGTGGCGGTTGGGGTGACAATTCCCGGTTCGCCGCGACGTTGGAGGGCTTCGGTGAGGGCCTTGGCGGCGGCGGTGGTGGCGTAGGATTTGCTGGCGAGACGGCTGGCGGTGGATTCGGGGTGAGACCGCCAGTGATAGAGAATTTTGGGGATATGGACGATGCGATCGCTCTTCTCGGTAAAGCGTAACACGAGATCGTAGTCTTGAGCGCCTTCAAAGCCGGTGCGGAAGCCGCCAATCTCTTCGATGATACGACGACGATAGACCCCTAAATGACAGGTGTACATCCGAGACAGGAAGGAGTCGGGACACCAATCGGGTTTGAAAAAGGGGTCTTTGAGGTCGTTGTGTTCATCGACTTTGTCCTCGTCGGAATATAGCATATCCGTTTCGGGACAATCGTTGAGGGCTTGAACCACCTCAAACAAAGCATCAGGGGTCATGAGGTCATCATGGTCCATGAGGGCAATAAAGTCCCCCGTCGCGATTTCTAAAGCACTATTAGAGGCCTGGGAAATATGCCCATTTTCGGACCGATAGACGACTTGAATCCGCTCATCTTGTTGGCGATAGTTTTCCAATGTGCTGCGGACATGGGGTTGCGGTGACGCATCATCGGCGATGCAGAGTTGCCAATGGGGATAAATCTGTGCCAAAACAGATTCGATCGCCTGTTCGAGATAGTCCGCTGGGGTATTATAAACCGGCATCACCACGCTAATGGTGGGTTGATAGTCAAACTGTTGAATCTGCCGCTGTAAACGCAACAAATCCCCCGGACGAGGACTGTTTTGACTCAGCCACATCCGGTAGATATCGGGACTGGGTTCGGGATAAGGAGAAGGCGTGGCTGGGGCGGGAGGAACCTCAGGAGTTCGCTTGAGTAAGCGTAAGAGAGGGGTTTTGAATTTGAACCAAAGAATGCGTAATTTCCAGAACTTGGTGGCTTCCATCGCCGCAATCGTCGCTTGATGGGCGGCGATGATGTCCTTATGGGCAGCCAAATTAAGTTCTAGATTACCTTGTACCGCTTGAAATTGCGATCGCTCGCCCTGTAACTGTTGTTGTAAGTTCAGAAATTCCCGACAATAATGTTCATGCACCGATTGAACTTGCTCATAAGCCGCTTTAATTTGCTTATGATCTGATTGGATTTGCTGATGAGCTGATTTGAGTTGTTCTTGAACCGCCTCAAATCGGTCCTCTCCATATTTCTCAACTGCCTTTAAATCCCCTTTAACGGCATCTAACTCAACCGCTAACGCCTCCTTCTTTTGGAGTGCATCAAAGAGTTTATGATGTAACGCTTCTGTTTCCTGGCGTAAGTCATTGCGTTCCTGAGTTCTCGCCTCTAACTCCGCCTGGGTGGGGAATAGCTGCGACTGCATCTGTTGCAACTCTAAGTTAGTCTGGTGCAGTTCCGTCTGATAATGGAGGACATTGTCTTGGGCGCGATCGCGCTCCGCAACTAACATCTCAACCTGCTGTTTTAGGGTCTCAACTTGTAGCCGTTCTGCTAATAACTCACTATCTTTCTTGGCAAAAATACTCGGAAAATTAGTAACATACAAATCCAGATGTTTAGCACAGAGATAGTGCATCAACCGCTCCCGATTTTCCGGGATATTGCAGCGACTCACCATCGACTCCCGGCGAAAGCGATACTCAAACAAGACATCATCTAAGTGATAAAACTGCCAGCCTCGCCCCGCCGCCGTTAACCATAAATCCCAATCTTCATAGCCCATTTTATCAGGAATATGGGGGTCATAGCCGCCACACTCTTCCCAAAGGCGTTTCCGAACCACGGCACAAGCATCAATATAATTGCCCACCGCTAAGCGGTTAACATCAAAAGGAGGAACCTGCCAAACGCCCTGTTTATCGCCAATATATTCAGCATCTCCGTAAACCACTCCGATATCGGGGTTTTTGTCAAGGACTTCGATAGATTTCGTAATATAATCGGGGCGAATCTTATTGTCCGCATCGAGCGGCAAAATATAGCGTCCTTGAGCCTGTTGAAATCCCGTATTTCGGGCCTCAGCCAACCCTTGATTCTGAAAATGATCGACAACCGTAAAGCCTTTTTGTCGTAGATACTCTAAGACCTTTAACGTTAACGGTTCCGTTGACGCATCATTAACAATAACAATCTCATACACCGGTTCTTGACAGCATTGTACACTCGCCACCGCCTCCAAGAGAAATTCCCCTTGATTAAAGACCGGAATCACCACCGTTACCGCCGGGATATCGAGGGAGCGGGGGGCTGAATCGAGGTTAGGGAGTTGGCGAGAGAGACTCAGAGGGAGACTGGGGCTGAGATTGGGGCCACTGTCGGCGTTCTGGGGCTGAGATTGGGGTAAATCCGCCAGATGATTCAACTCCGCCAGCCAGAGGAGATAGCGAGAAGCCCGTTGACGGACACTTTCAGCGAAGGGATGATGAACATCGAGAGTATGGAAGAGATGCGGTTGATAAATCTCAGCCACCCGTTCCGGCGTGAGATCCGTGTCTAAGGGAATCTGGAGTTTATCCCGCAATAACTGACTAAACCGCTGTGGCTGGGCTAAAACTGCATTGGTGTGAATCAGGAGACAGCGATCGCCGTGACGACGATAAAAATCCCAAAGATGGCGATTATAATAGGCCCAAATGGGCAACAGCCAATCGGGATGTTCCTCAAAAATCGGGGCTTGGAGACGGCGAATCGAATCGGCCACATCCCAAGGATTGCGATAGACGAAGACAAACTTGGCCTCAGGAAGCTGACGATACCAAAAATCGAGGAGTAAACTGGTACGAGGGTCTTTCCAACCCCAAGGTTGATTGAGATGTAACCGCTCCTGAATCAGTTGTCTGGCCTTCCCTTCAAAAGCCGTTAAATCCTGACGATGGATGGGATCACTCACCGTCCAACCCCAATCATGCCATCCCTCCTCATGCTCGGGCGTAATCGACTGTAACAGCCAACGTTGGAACTGCACAAAGGCCTCATCCTCAAAATAGCCTGGTGCATTATGGGAATCCGCCTCAACAAAGCGATCGCCCAAACGAACCCCAGCCGCTTGAATCAGTGATGCGACAAGAGAGGTTCCCGAACGGTGCATTCCCGTAATAATCAGGGGTTGGAACATGAGTCAGAGGAATTGAGAGCTTATTGAGGAACATCGCCGTAGCGATCGCGGGGTTGATTCCGCAGTAAATCCGTGGTTTTGAGCGGATGCGGAGGATTATGCAGGGCTAAGAAGGTACTGCGATCGGCCTGGCCCGCATCACGCATCTGTTCATACTTCGGAACCATCGGCTGATGACATTCATAGACTGAATCAAAGCCCACATCCGCCAACAGATTATAAAGGGAGGGGCGAGTGAGCCAAGCACTTTCCTCATTCCCAATCGACCCCCAGGCCGTATGATCCTCCGTATAGGATCGTCCCCAATAGGTCTGTCCCCGATACTCATAGGCCTGTTCAGCCGTTGAACTAACATGGGTGTCAAACAGGGCTAACCGACTCGATACATGAGCAATGTGCTGAGCGAACTCAAACAGATCCGGGGCGTTGAGATGATAGAAAATCCCGATACAGAGTACCACATCGAAGCTGCCATAGCGTTCCCGACTGAGATTGCGTACATCATCACAGACAAACTCGATGGTATCGAGTTGCAGCACCTCCTGACTAAAGCGGGCCTTAGCCAGATTACTTTCCCGTCCTTCTAATCCCACCACCGTCGCCCCATGGAGGGCTAATTCCAAGCCATAGAGGCCTTCCAAACAGGCTAAATCCAAGACTCGCAATCGAGACAAGTCCTCACCACAGAAATCCCGAACCGCCTGTAAGACGCGGCGGACTTTGACTTCCGCCCCAGAACAGGTCTCGTCGGACATCGTATAGAGATGATCTCCGAGGCGGAGATTGTGGTTCGTCCAGGGGCCATACTGTTGGATGATCTCCTGCTGGCGTTGGGCGATCGCATCATCGGTCATAGCATTCACTGTCACATCAGGGGAGTAGGGGATAAACCCGACGATCGCCCTAGAGGGCTAGACGGCGATCGCGCTGCTACAGTGATTCTACCCTGGCCGAGTCGCTTGGGAACGCCTCACCGGGGCGAGAAACCGACTCATCGGTCACTAAATTTAAATGAGGATCGACCAATAAATCCACAATCCCACTGGCGAAGGAGTCACTTTCGGGGCGAACCCGGAACATAGCGATATCAATCCCTCGGGCCAAATAGGTAAACTGGCCATCCACGGTTCCCGACACCCCAGCATTGAGGAAATAGGCCCCTGGATTGAGCAAACAGCGGAAGTCAAAGCGAACCTCAATCGTCGTATTGGGATCGACTCGTTCAATCTCCTGACTGGCCGCCGTAAAAGAGGCTCCCCCGAGTTCGAGGCCACTCACGGTTTTCACCAACATCCCAAAGCGAACGCGATAGGCGGTTTTATAGAACGTCACCTGGTAGGTATACACATAGTCCTTGCGGCCTGTGATGTGATTCACCGTCCGGCCATCAGGGGTTTCAATATGAGGCGTGAGGATTTTCGCCCCCCGAGGAATATAGGAAATGGTGTTTTTAGGAACCAAGTTCGGATCATAAAAATCCTCATCCAACAGTGAGGGGGTTTCGTCCCCCTGGACTGTGGGGGAGGGGTCAGGAGTGGAGGGTTGAGGGCGATCTGGCGGTAAATCGGGGGTATTGCGGATCTCCTCGCGGAAGCTCTCTAGCCGCTCTGGGGGGGCGTAAATCAGCTTATGATAGCGGTCAATGGTAAATTTGGGTTCATGGGCTAAGAGGGCTTCTCCATGGTCCAGTAAGAGGGCGCGATCGCACAACTCCACCACCTTACTGGCTGAGTGAGAGACAAATAGGGTGGTACTTCCCTGGGATTGCAAGGCCGCAATCCGGGAAAAACAGCGACGTTGGAAGGCCTCATCTCCCACCGCTAGGGCTTCATCCACGACTAAAATATCGGGTTCGACACTGGTGGCCACCGCAAAGGCCAAGCGGACAAACATCCCACTGGAGTAGGTTTTCGCCGGTTGATCAATAAAATCACCAATATCGGCAAAGCTCGCGATATCATCAAAGCGGTCTTCAATCTCGGGTTTGGTTAATCCCAACAGTTGACCACTAAAAAAGACATTTTGGCGGCCGGTAAACTCCGGATTAAAGCCGCTTCCGAGTTCCAACAGGGCCGAAATGCGGCCATTGACCTGTAAACTCCCCGATGTGGGCATTAACGTCCCCACAATAATCTGGAGAAGGGTACTTTTCCCCGAACCATTGCGTCCCACAATCCCGAGAGTTTGTCCCTTGGGGACATCCAGACTGACATTCCGTAAGGCCCAAAACTCCGCATATTGCTTTTGACTGGGAAATAGGAGTTCTTTCAAGCGATCAGTCGGATGTTGATATCGCCGAAAACATTTTGAGACATTGTGAACGGAAATAGCCAGATCGTCCATTGAAGCCATTAGACTGTCAGTTCGAGGGTGAGCGGTGTGAGGAGAGACAACCATAGAGGAGAGACTGACATCCCTTACAAGACATCAGCAAATCCCGGCCGTAGTTTACGGTACGACCATAATCCCCCCAAAAAGACAATCGAGGCAACGACTCCGGCGATCGCCCATTCGCCCCAATGTTGGATCTGTCCCACAATAATGGCATCTCGATAGACTTCGGCCAACGCCGCCAAGGGATTCAGCCAAAAAATCCAACCCTGGATTTCTTCGGGAATGCTACTCACGGGATAGACAATGGGGGTGAGGTAGAACCAGAGGTTTAACACCACATTCAGGGTTTGGGGAATATCCCGCAAAAACACCGTTAAGGCGGCGGCGAAGTAGCCTAACCCCGAGGTGAGGAGGAGTTGGGGCAGACAGAACAGAGGCATCAGCAGTAAGGTGGTATGGAACTGCTGGGTGAAGATGGCCACGAAGATAACCAGGATCATTAAGCCTAGGGTACTTTCGACAAAGGCGGCGCAAACGGGAACCAGGGGCAGTAGACTGAGGGGGAAGACGACTTTTTTGACCAGATTCGTTTGTGAGACGACGGCTGAGGCCGCTTGAGAGAGGCCATTGGTGAAGGCGAACCAGGGGAGAAGGCCGGCGAACAGCCACAATCCATAGACGAAGTTGTTGGCGGGAACCCCCGAGAGTTCTAGGCGAACTTTGAGAACAATCGAGAAGACGTAGGTGTAGATGAGGAGTTGACTCAGTTGCGTCAGTAGTGGCCAGAGATTCCCCAAAACCGAGCCTTTGTAACGGGATTCGAGTTCTCGTTGAACTAGGGTTTTGAGGAGTTCAAGTTTGAACCCCCAACGGGCCTCTTGGACATAATGCCGCAAGGAGGTAACTTTGCTGTTAGAAGAGGGGATCGTACCGCGCAACCGTTTTTTCCTCACGAAGGGTCTGACGACAACTGTACTCGATTTCTGGGGGCGATCGCGCCGAGACTCGTGTGTTGTCCGGGCGTTCATCGCTCAATGGGGGGGATTCGGGATCAGATTTTAAAGCACTTTGTCGGGATTTTCTAGGGAAAACGATCCGCCGTGCGATCGCCGAACCTTGATATAGTGGGGGGCGATTGCGGTTCCGACAGGCTTCGCGATCGCCTCTGTTGGCTAGCCCATCAAGACTGTTTATCCTATGATGTCCCGGTTTTCTAAGCTGCTTCAGTGGTTCCGCCGGCCGAGTTCCAACCCAACGGGGTTCGAGTCTCCCATTTCAGACGCGGTTCCCTTGGGATTAGGTTCCCATCCCTTGCATCGTCCCCAAAATTGGGGCTATTGGGAAACTTGTCAGATTGATCCGTCGGGCCGGGTGCAAGTCTTGGGCTGGACACGCGACCAGGTGGTGGTTCCAGAGCTTTCCGTGGATGGAGTCAGCCTACCGCTGCTCAATCAGTATCGCACCTATCGCCCGGATGTCTCGCCCCACACAGATGTGGCATTTTCTGGGATTACCTTTGAGTATCAACTTCCCTATAACCAGACCCTCCGCGAGATTCAGCTTAGCATCGCCGGCGATCGCCTCTGGCAAGCCCAGGGATCTCTCACCCTCACAGCCCCCGCCTATGAGGGCTTGCTGAGCTGTGACCAGGTTTTGGGGCGTCAGCATATTTATGGCGAAGGACAGCCCTCCCCGGTCGTGTCTGAGGTGGTTATGGCATTAGTTGAGCCACGACCGACCCCAATTTTGGATTTTGGCTGTGGGATGGGGGCGTTACTGGCGGCGTTGCGATCGCGCGATCGCCAGGCTTACGGGATTGAAATCGATCGCCCCGCCATTCGCCAGCAGTTACGGCCCGACATCGCCGATTGCGTCACCCTCTATGACGGGAGTTTTCCCCTTCCCTACGACGATGGACAATTCGCCACCGTCGTCAGTATCGAAGTCATCGAACATATCCCCAACTACCGCCAGGTGTTAGAGGAACTGGCCCGAGTCAGCCGCGAACAGGCGGTGTTTACCGTTCCCAATATCGATGCGATTCCCCTCTGTTTCCCGCAACAGGTGGTTCCCTGGCATCTTTTGGAAGCCACCCATGTCAACTTTTTCAACCCCAGCAGTTTTCAGAAACTGCTTTTAGAGTATTTTTCTGAGGTAGAACTCCTACAAATCCATCCCGTTACCGTCAACGGAACTCAGTTTTATACCAGTGTCGCCGCCATTTGCCGCAAGTAGCCCCCGACCTTTACCCTAGGACTAAGACCTTCTTGTGATTGACGGCGATCGTCCATGGCTATCATTTCCTCTCAGTCGAATTCCTCCCCAGCAGGCGATCATCGCAATCCCCTGCTACAGCCCGAAACCACCGCCGAGGATGTCGCCGAATACAGCCGGGGCGAGACGCAACCCAGGGAAAACGCCAAAACCCAAATCCAGGCCGACGAAAAAATCCGCCCCCAACAATTAAGCGATTACATCGGCCAATCGGAACTCAAAGAAGTTCTCCACATTGCCATTCTCGCCGCCCAATCTCGTCAAGAAGCCTTAGATCATCTGTTGCTGTACGGGCCGCCGGGGTTGGGAAAAACCACCATGGCCTTAATCCTCGCCGCCGAAATGGGAGTTGGCTGCAAAATCACCACCGCCCCCTCCTTAGAACGTCCCCGGGACATCGTCGGCTTACTGGTGAACCTGAAACCGGGGGATGTGCTGTTTATCGATGAAATCCACCGTCTCAGTCCCATGACCGAGGAATTACTCTACCCGGCCATGGAAGACTATCGCCTCGATATTACCATCGGCAAAGGCAAAACCGCCCGCACCCGCAGCATTGACTTACAGCCATTTACCCTCGTCGGGGCCACTACCCGCGTTGGCGCCTTAACCTCTCCGCTGCGCGATCGCTTTGGCCTAGTACAACGATTACGATTCTACGAACCCGAAGAACTCAGCCAAATTGTCCAACGCACCGCCAAATTATTAGACACTCCCTTAACCGACAATGGGGCCTTAGAAATTGCCCGTCGTTCCCGAGGAACCCCTCGCATTGTCAACCGTTTGTTAAAACGAGTTCGGGACTACGCCCAAGTGAAAGCGTCAGGAACCATTACTGAAGAGATTGCCAAAGCCGCGTTAGAGTTATTTGAAGTGGATCCGATGGGCTTAGATTGGACCGATCGCCGCTTATTAACCGTTACCATTGAGCAGTTTAATGGGGGTCCTGTGGGCTTAGAAACATTAGCCGCCACAACGGGGGAAGATGCCCAAACCATTGAGGAAGTGTATGAACCCTATTTGATGCAAATTGGCTATCTCACCCGCACCCCACGGGGACGAATGGCCAGTCCAGCGGCTTGGACGCATCTGGGTTACGAGCCGCCGAAACGACAATTACCGTTGTTTTAAGTTTCAATTAACTCAGTATTTCAATCGTCAATAGTCCCGGTTGTCCTTGGTAGATGCGATCGCTCGAATAACGCCAGTGACTGGGGTTATCAACATAGCCTCGCCGCACAGGGTTGGTGTGAATATACTCAAGTTTTTGCAGCAAAACTTGGTGACTTTGAATCACTTGAGGATGATATCCCTCTTGCCAAAGTTGATAATCCTGATTATACCGTTGGGGACTTTTACCTCGTTTTAAATGATTCAACCAGTAACTTTTCCCTTCAATTAAGGTATCAATAATTTCACGAGCGGTAAACGACTTAAATGTTTGAATTGCCTTTGGCAAGTTCTCAGATGAAGCAATCAGATGAAGATGATTTTCCATGATGACATAAGCATGAAGCGTGAGGCGCTGTTTGTCCTGGAGAAATTGCAAAGAATCGAGAACAATCTGGACGAGTTGGGGTTGACTAAACAGGGGTAGCCAGTTGACCACTGTACAGGTAAGAAAGTGAGGAGAATCTTCCAGGACACGGTAGCGAGAACGTCCCATTTTAGCTTGACGGCAAAGTTACGCCGATCCATTTTATCCCCCATCCCCCCACCATGCCACCCCCTCGTCCTCTCCCCTGTCTCCTGTCTCCTCGTCTCCTC
>SIHH01000468.1 GCA_004299065.1 Phormidium sp. SL48-SHIP
GTCACCGTTACCCCACTCCATGCAACCTATCCCCAAACCACTCTCCCCCAAAACAGACCGTGATCGGATTTCCTTCCCAAGATCCATCACCAGACCCATCACCTGAAACCTTTGACTGACAACCTGTCATGTCCAACCTCTTGCCGATTTTCCGTTTACCGTTAATTCTCCTATGACCGTTTCACCCCAAACCATCGGTTGGCGAGAATGGCTGAGCTTGCCGGAATTAGGGATTACCCAGATTAAAGCCAAAATCGACACCGGTGCCAGATCCTCGGCCCTCCATGCTTACGACATCGAAGACATCCCTCCCTTGGGCGATCGCCCCCGCATCCGCTTTAAAGTCCATCCCCAACAACGGGATACAATGACAGTAGTTACCGCCCAGGCCGACATCCTCGATCGCCGTGAAGTCCGCAACTCCGGGGGCAAAGCTGAGTTGCGCTATGTCATTGTGACTCCGGTACAACTGGCGCAGCACCAATGGTCTATCGAACTCACCCTCACCAACCGCGATGTCATGGGGTTCCGAATGCTTCTCGGACGACAAGCGGTTCGCGGACGCTTCCTCGTCGACCCCGGTCACTCTTATCTTCTTAACCCAACTCCCCAGCAGCCATGACCCCTCAACGCCTAACCCCTCTCACCCAAACTCAAGGCATCTTCTCACAAGTGCCTCCTCCCATCCCTCCCAGGAGATCTTAACTGGGTGATCCCTATTGTCAGCTAGCTTGCTAGCTTACCTCTTGCCTCTTGCCTCTTGCCTCTTGCCTCTCCATGAAAATTGCCATCCTCTCCCAAAATGCGTCTCTGTATTCCACCAAACGTCTCAGAGAAGCCGGAGAACAACGCGGACATCAGATGCGAGTCATCGACCATCTCCGCTGTTACATGAGTATTACCTCTCACCGGCCCTCAGTCATTTATCAAGGGAATCCCCTAACTGACGTTGAAGCCGTTATTCCTCGCATTGGCGCTTCCCACACCTTTTATGGAACCGCTGTTGTCCGCCAATTCGAGATGATGGGAGTCTTTACCGCCAACGAATCCCAAGCCATTTCTCGCTCTCGGGATAAGTTACGCTGTCTGCAAATCCTAGCTCGCGAAGGCATCGGCTTACCCGTTACCGGTTTTGCTCACTCCACCAAGGACATTGAGGGCCTCATCGGTATCGTCAACGGCGCCCCCCTAGTGATTAAACTCCTCGAAGGGACTCAGGGAATTGGCGTCGTCTTAGCTGAAACCACCCCAGCCGCCACCTCTGTGATTGAAGCCTTCCGAGGACTCGATGCCAATATCTTAGTGCAGGAGTTTATCCAGGAAGCCAAGGGCGCTGATTTGCGTTGTTTTGTGGTCAACGATAAGGTCGTCGCCTCCATGAAACGCCAGGGCGCCCCCGGAGAGTTTCGCTCTAATGTCCATCGGGGTGGCAAAGCCGAAAAAATTAAACTCACCCCCGAAGAACGCACCACAGCCGTCCGCGCCGCCAAAGCAATGGGGTTAAAAATTGCCGGAGTCGATTTGTTACGCTCCAATCACGGCCCGGTGGTCATGGAAGTCAATTCATCTCCTGGCTTAGAAGGGATTGAAGGCTCAACTGGAGTCGATGTGGCCGGCAAAATCATCGAATTTCTGGAGAAAAAGGCCGGCGCCAGCGCCCCCCGCGATCGCATCCCCTACTAACCCGTC
>SIHH01000469.1 GCA_004299065.1 Phormidium sp. SL48-SHIP
TCGCAGCTTCGCCTTCGGATGAGGGGTTAACGCCGACTCCGACTCATTCAGCCAGGCCGTTAACTCCTGCTTCGTGACAGTTCTCATCCACTGTTGCGCCTGCTTCAACGCCAGAGCCACCGAGGGCTGAGCCTGCATTTCCTCATAGAATTTTACCATCAAAATCGCCGTCGAGACATCATTCACCGCCCAGAGGCTACAAATCACATTGGTTGCCCCCGCATAGAGAAAGCCTAACCCCAAACTGATATATTCCTCTAAGTTGGGCGAAAAGTCCGTTAACCCCGTTTCACAGGCCGAGAGAATCACCAGGCGACAGGCGGGTAAATCGAGTTCAAACAATTCCCCCAGGGTGTAACATTTGCTCAAGTCAATCTGGGTGCCTTTGCGCCAGGGGAGAAAGCGAGTTTCGGCGGGTTCAGATGTGGCGGTTTCCTCCGAGAGCGTTCGCCCTTCTGAGTCACTGACGGAGACTTTCGCCCCCGCCAACACCAGGGGAGACAGGAGGGGACTGCTGAAATTAAACGCCCCATGACCGGCAAAATGGAGATAGTCCGCCTCTTGGAAGGCTTGGCGGTGGGGGTTTTCATTGAGGCTGGTTTTGCTGGCTTGCTGGCGGGCCAGACGGCGGGCGTTGGCCGAGAAGTTGGCTAAAATGGCGTCAACCTCTAAGTCGGCATAATATAAGTCTTCCGTGGGATTTTGGATGGCAAAGAAGCGCTGGCGGTTGCCGGTTTTGCGTTGGCGTTGGGAGACTTCCAGGAATTGACAACTGGGGCTGTAGGTGACTCCGAGGGGGAATCTATCGGCGAGATAGTCCGGTTCATCGCCATCCCCCAGGGGTAAGGCGTGGAGGGGGAACAGATGCAACTCCCGATAGGGGACGACAATTAGGCGGCGGCTGTGGGGGGGAATTTGGGCGAGGAGTTGGGGTAATTCCAGGATATCCCGGAGACGGCGCAGGACGTCGTTGAGATGGGTTTCCCAGTCGTCGGAGTGGTGGCGTTGATAGGTGTCGAGATAGGTGTCGCGCAACTCCTGTAATTGATGCAAGTGTTCCGGGGGGGAGCGATGCACGGAAATGTCCCCAGTTTCGCCACTGACGATAAAGGTATAAATTCCCTGGGGGCTGAGATACCATTCCATCAACAGGGTCTCCTCATCCAGCAAGGCCTGAATTTGCGAGAATTGGATGGGTTGGACTCGTTGGCTGAGGCTGAAGTTGGGGTCGTAGGTGTTGAGGGTGTCCAGGAGTTGGCTTAAGGCCTGTTGCGCCTGTTCGTATTGTTGACGCAGGCTGTCCATGACATCGGGGGTGAAGCTGGCGGCACTGCTGCCCCGTTGTCCCAGGCCGCCCATGTCCTGAGTATCGGGGTTGCTGGGGTCGTCGAGGCTTTCGAGGAGTCGCTGTTTGGCGGTGACTTCCCGACGGAGGCGGTCGAGTTGTTGCAGGAGTTCTGGGGGAATGTCGCCTTTGGGGTAGAGGTCGCGGTTGCTGAGGAGTTCGATGAGGTTGCGGGATTTGCTGCGTTCGACGCTGGCTAAGGCTTTCCCGATATCTTCGGCGTTGATGCAGGCTTGCACGAGTTGGGGATAGAGGTCTAGGGCGGCTTCCCGGCGTTGTTGTTTCTCGCTGTAGGAGTCGGTGAAAGTGCAACGGGTTTCGACGGCTTCAATGGC
>SIHH01000117.1 GCA_004299065.1 Phormidium sp. SL48-SHIP
ACTCCGTTTCGCCCACCCGAGATTTAAACAAACTTCTGGAATTGCCCAGCACCCTCCTCAGCACCCTCCTCAGCACCCTCCTCAGCAACGTTTGGGGTATTCTTTGAGGTAGAACCCAATTGACATGCGGGTAATTCGATGATAAACCGGGTTCCTGAAGGTGAATGGGGTTGACAGTAAAATGCCCCTTGATGTTGATCAACAATGATCTGATAGGCATTCGATAACCCTAACCCGGTTCCCTTGCCAATGGGTTTGGTGGTAAAGAAGGGGTCAAAGACTCGTTCGACTAACTCATTGGGGATTCCCAGACCATTATCGATGATTTTAATACGCACGATCGCCCCCTCACTCGCCCCCTCACTCGCCCTTTCATCACCCGACTCAGATGCCAAAAAATCCGTCGTTACCCGTAATTCTGGCTTAAAGGTTTGGTCTTTTTTCAATCGTTCTTCTAAGGTATCAATAGCGTTATTGAGGATATTAAAGAGAGCCTGATTGAGTTGTCCCGGATAACAGGCAATGGGGGGAAGATCTGCCAACTGTTTGACCACTTCAATCGACGATCGCGAGGCCGCTTGAGAGAGACGAGCCTGAATCATGGTTAGAGTACTCTCGATACTGGCGTTAATATCGGCGACTTTCCAATCCGCCTCATCCAAGCGAGAGAAATTCCGTAGAGAGAGGACAATATCACGAATGCGATCGGCTCCCACCGTCATCGAATCCAACAATTGCGGGAAATCTTCCCGGACAAAGTCCAAATCTAACGCCTCTAGGAGATCGGCGATCGCCTCATGGGTTTCCGGGTAATAGGTCTGATAAAGACTAATCAACTCCAACAACTGCTCACTATATTCACGAGCATGGTCGATATTGCCGTAAATAAAGCTAATGGGATTATTGATCTCATGGGCCAGACCCCCAACCATTTGTCCTAATGACGCCATTTTTTCGGATTGCACGAGTTTTGCCTGAGTTTGTTGTAGGGTTTGCAGAGTTTGATGGAGTGTGTCGGCTTTCTTGCGTTCGGCGGCTTCAGAATTCCGCAAAGCGGCTTCAATCTGACGGCGTTCCTCCAATTCATTTTTGAGGGATGTAATCAGATTATGTTGACGCAAGGCGATACCTAACTGCACCGTCAATTGTTGCAACACCTCCAATTCTGGCTTGGGCCAGGGCCGTGTCTGCTGACACGAATGAGCAATTAACAGGCCCCACAATTCCGGTTCATCGTCAAAGGAGTGAGGATGCCACAGCAGCGGTAAAACTAAATTGGCTTTAACCTGAATCCTGTTCAGCAAGGCTTTGTGACAGTCCGGGAGGTCACTGGTGGCCAGGTTCTCGATGCCTCGGATGCGTCCCCGTCGGTAGCGTTGGACATAGTCATGACGGAAACAGTCATCCTCGAAATGTTCACCGAGAATCGCCAAATCTGGGTCTGAAACCGACTCAACAATCACATCGCCACTCCAGTCCGGTTGAAAGCGGTAAATCACAACTCGCTCGACGTTGAGGAAGTCTCGAACCTCGTTGACGATCACTTGCATCACTTCATCGAAATCGACGGAGGACCAGACTCGCTCTAAGGTTTTAGCCACCAGTTGAATGCGTTGAATCTGTTGTTCTAATTGAAATTTTGCCAGTTTTTGTTCAGTAATATCGATCGCCACCCCATACAGTTGAACCACCTCACCCGAAGGACTCCGTTCGGCTTCTCCTTTGATGTCTAAATAGCGAACTTCCCCGTCAGGAAACTGAAGACGATGTTCGAGGTGTAGGGATTGGCCACTGTGGAGGAGTTGGTGTTGGGCCTGCCACCAGGCGGCGCGATCGCTTGGATGGATCGTCTTGAGAAAGTCTTTGAGGCTCAAGGGGCGATCGCCGGTATCCTCCAAGCGATAGATGTGGCGAATCTCCTCAGAGGCGTGAATTTCACCACGGTTAGGGTCATAATCAATACTGCCAATATGGGCAATGCGCTGCGCCTCTTGCAATTGGGCCTGGCTCGCTTCGAGTTCAGCGGTGCGGGCCTCAACTCGCGCTTCTAAGCGTTGATTCGTCTGTCGCAGTTCTTCCTCAATGTCTCGGCGACGCTCAATTTCGGCTTGCAAAATTGAATTGACCATTTCCAACTGTTGCGGGGTTTTCAGGGACAGAAACTGAGGCAAGAGCGTCACCATAGACACAGCCGTATAGCAGGACACCACGGCGGTCATAGCCCGTTCAACCCCCGACAGCCAATAGGCGGGATGCCAGAGGGTCCAGATATCCATTAGATGTCCAATACCGCAGCAGACAATAAAAGTGCCAAACAGGTAAAACACACCTAGGAAGGGAACATCTCGACGTTGGGAAACGAAATAAATCAAGAGTATTGGAATTGAGAAATAAGCTAAGGCAATCAGCGCGTCACTGGTAACATGGAGACCGACTAGGGGCGTTTGCCAGAGGTAACAATGACCATGAGGCATATAGCTCTGGTCGGGAGAAAAAATGGTTTGAATAAGTTGCTTGACAACATCCCACATTTGGCTTATGAATTGGCTGATTGAACAATAGACAAGGACAGGATAAACCCCGATCAACCGAGTCAGAGTTGGAGTGTTGGGTGAACCCTTGGCGTTCAGTTTCTGAGATTAGGTCTGTGATCCCGACCCTCTGATCATTCTAAACCCTACCAAAATCAAAGAAAATCAACTCGGGTCATCAACTCCGTCTATCTCCCGGATAGACGGAGTTGATGATCGTCCACGTCTTCCTTAACGTCCCCCTTTCAGCCTCGATTCTAATGACTGATATCCATAACGAGTTTGCCCCGAGAGGAGGTCTGAACCCGATTGTTTAATAGGTGATAGACCTCCGAGAACCGATAGGGTATCTTGAGGAGGCTCGTTGGCGGTTGAGGGCGATCGCTGTCAGGATCGTGTTCTTGATTCAGCTTAGAACCGGGATCGGGTTGCCGATCAAGATTGGCGTCAGGTTGAGGCGGCGGCGTCAGCCGAGTCGCCGAGGATGGGGTGTTATTTGGGCCGCAATAGCGATGACGGATTGAAGGTCGGTGCTGCCAGTGCGTCGCGATGAGAGTCTCTAACGTAAACCTCAATTGACGCCGGTGACAACCTCCGTCCATCTCAGATACTCGTCGAGACCTCTTGAGTGATTCTCTTGCCAGAACTGCCCGAAAAACTGTTACCATAGTTTACAAAAACAACTATACTCGCTATTATAAACAAGTCAAAAACCGTTAACCAGTGACAATATCAACTTAAGCCAGGAACTTAATCTATTTCATATCTGATGTTATCGTTGTTAGTTAATCAACGATCTTGCGACTTAACCCATGATGTTGCCAATCAATCGTCCTTAATCTCGCACCTGTAATGCCATTAATGCCAGAACCTAGAGGGGTTTCGAGTCGAGAGATAAGACCTAACGGTAACGTATCTTAATCAAAAGCCCGGACTCAAGATAAGTAACACTTGTTAGAATAGAGAATGGCCTCCAAAGCATTCCAGACAAAAAACGACATCTTTGAGGACTTATCATGGTGGAACGATCGCATCCCAACAAACGGAGACGGGGCTTAATTCTTAGCTCCCAGGGCTGGCAGCGGTTACAGGCAGCTGAGCATTTATCGTGTATCCAAGATAACCAGGGCAAGCCTTACACCCTCGAACAACTCGGAGAACGAACCGGATTAAGTTCCAACACCCTCACCAAACTCCGTCGTCGGCAAAAACCCGTTGACTGGCAAACCTTAGACTCCTATTTTGAGGCCTTCGACCTCAAAATGGGCAGCCCGGATGTCATCAACCCGGAGCAAAATTCCCCAGAAACTGACCTAGCCGCTTTACAACAAGCGCCGCTCAAAGGACAATTACCGGTGGACTCGCCCTTTTACATTTACCGTGGCGAGATCGAGGAACTGTGCGCCCAAGAAATCCTCAAACCCGGAGCGCTGATTCGCATCAAAGCCCCCCGTCAATTCGGGAAAACCTCGCTCATGGCGCAAACCCTCAGTCATGCCCGCGATCGCGGACTTCGTACCTCCGTTGTTAACCTCCAGGGCTTAGATTGTCAAGTCATGCAGGACCCAGATCGGTTTTTGCAATGGTTCTGTGCCGTCGTCGCCAAAGACCTAGGTCTCCCCAACGAACTCACCAGTCGTTGGGATGACCTATTTGGCAGCAGTTACAGTTGCTCAGACTACTTTGAAACCTATCTACTGCCCGCCGCCGCAACCCCCTTGTTGCTGGTCATCGAAGAACTCGACGAACTCTTCGCCTACCCGGAAGTAGCCACAGACTTCTTTGGGATGTTGCGCTCCTGGTACGAACAAGGGCGTTACGGCCTCGAACAGCGTGCCATTTGGACCAACCTGCGGTTAGCCATTATCCACTCCACCGAAGTCTGGCTGCCCTTAACCTTGCATCAATCGCCCTTTAACGTGGGCTTACTGGTGGAATTACCGAACTTTAACCCAGTCCAAATTGAACAAATCACCAGCCGCTACGGTCTGAATCCCGGCGAGATCTACGCCCAGGCCATGTATGACCTCGTCGGTGGTCATCCTTACCTAACACAACTATGTTTGTTTTACCTGGCCCAAAAAGAGTTGAGCATCGAGGACTTATCCCGCGAGGCGATCGCCCATCATCCCATCTTCAACAGCTACCTGAGACGGCAACTGCAACTGATGGAACAAGAGCCGGGCTTACTCGACGCCATGCAACAGGTGGCCCGGAACCCCGCTGGCATTGAACTGCCTTATCAGAGTGCCTATCGTCTGCAAGGCCTCAGTGCCATTACCCTCAAAGAACGTCTGGCCGTCCCCAGTTGCGAACTCTATCGCCAATACTTTGCCGGTTGACATCCTCCTTCACCCTGGTCCGAGCCGATGACCCCGATTCCAACCCACCCCTCACCTCAAAGCCAGTTCAGCTATCAAGTGGGGGGGTCTCTCCCGCCTGAATCTCAAACCTATGTACGGCGACAGGCCGACGACCGGCTCTTTAACGCCCTGCTAGCGGGGGAATTTTGCTACGTCTTCAACTCCCGACAGATGGGCAAATCCAGCCTGCGGGTGCAAGTGATGGCTCAACTGCGGCAGGCGGGAGTGCAATGTGGCGCCTTGGATCTGACCGCCATTGGCACCCAACAGGTGAGCGTCGAACAATGGTATGCGGCGATCGCCGCCATTCTCAGCAAACAGTTCCAACTCGCCACCCCACTGCGACAATGGTGGCGCGATCGCCTCGACATCCCCCCAGCCGCGCGTCTGGGGCAGTTTATCGAAGAGATTCTCCTAAAGCAAACCCAGGCCCCCCTGGTGATTCTCCTCGACGAAATCGATAGTATCCTGGCCCTCAAATTTGCCACCGACGACTTTTTCGCCCTGATTCGCACCTGCTATAACCTGCGCTCAGAATCCCCCGACTATCGCCGCTTAAGCTTCGCCCTCTTTGGCGTCACCACCCCCGGAGAACTCATCGCCGACAAAAACCGCACCCCCTTCAACATCGGACGCGGCATCTACCTCGACGGATTTCAAGCCCAAGAAGCCAGTCCCTTAGCCGCCGGACTGATGGGGATCGTCCCCCATCCCCAACAGGTCTTAGAGCGGATTCTCTATTGGACTGGGGGGCAACCCTTTCTCATGCAGAAACTCTGTAACCTGGTCGTCAGTCACTATAACAGCCAACAAGTCCCCGAAACCGATGACCCCAGCTGGATCGCAAACCTCATCGATATCTGTGTTCACAAACACATTTTGCATCACTGGGAAGCCCAAGACGAACCCGAACATCTCAAAACCATCCGCGATCGCCTCCTCTACGACGAACGGCGCGTGGGCCAACTCCTAACCCTGTATCGCCAAGTCTGGCTGGCCGAACAATCGCGTTCCCCACATCATCCCATCCCCGCCAACGAATCCTCCACCCAAACCGAACTACTCCTGTCGGGAGTCGTCGAGAAACGCGACAGTTACCTACGAGTCAAAAACCCCATCTACGAAAAAGTCTTTGACCTAGTGTGGATTGACTACCAACTCGACCACCTGCGCCCCTACGCCCCACTCCTCAACGCCTGGGTCGACTCCAACTATCAAGATCACTCGCGACTGCTGCGGGGTCAAGCCCTACGAGAAGCCCTCGACTGGACCCAACGCAAAAGCCTCGGCGATCTCGACTATCGCTATCTCACCGCCAGCCAAGACCTCGAACAACGAGAAATCCAACAAAACCTCAAATTTGAACGACAAGAAATCCAACACAAACTCGAACGAGAACGCCTGGCCGAAGCCCAACGACTCCTCGACCTGCAAAAGCATAACGTGCGTCGTCAACGGCAGTTTCTCGCGGTCTTAATCGTTGCCTTGATTGGGGCGATCGGTCTCGGGAGTGTTACCTTCCGGGCCTATCAACGAGCTTCCCTGAGCCAAGTCAGAGCCATCATAGCCGCCTCCAGGGGCAGTTACGCCTCTAACCAACGGCTCGATGCCCTCGTGCAAGCCCTGCAAGCCCGGCATAATTTCAAGCGGTTACGGTTTATCAACGCTGATGTTCGCCGAGAACTGGACCAGGACAGCCGCCAAACCCTAGAACAAGCCATCCAGGGCAACCATGAATTTAATCGACGGCAAGCCCATACCGGGGGAGCCTTAGGGGTGGACTTCAGCCCCGACGGGCAACTCATTGCCAGTTCCGGTGCCGACACAACCGTCAAAATTTGGCGACGGGATGGAACCCTAATGCAGACCCTGCCCCAAGACGCGACCGTCTATAGCATCAGCTTTAGCCCCGATAGTCAATTTTTAGCCGTACCCACCCTCAATGGTGCGATTCATATTTGGTCGGTCGATGGCCATTTAGAGACGACCCTCAGCGGCCATGACGCGGCGGTCTGGTCTGTGTCCTGGAGTCCTGATGGTCAGCAACTCATCTCAGCCAGCAGTGATCTAACCCTCAAGGTTTGGTCTGCGACGGGAACTCTCCTGCAAACCTTAACGGGTCATGAGGCGGCCGTGTGGCGAACGGCCTTTAGTCCCGAGGGAGAGGAATTTGCCTCCGTCAGCGTCGATGGAAGTATCAAACGTTGGCAACGGGATGGAACCTTACTCAGCAGCTTTCAAGAGGGTGAGAGTTCGGCGTGGTCTGTTGTCTATACTCCCGATGGAGAGCGTTTGATCTCGGGCCATGGCGACAATCAAGTGCGGGTGTGGAGTCGCGAGGGTCAGTTATTGCAAACCCTAGAGGGTCATGAGGCTGAGGTGATTAGTATTGCGATCAGTCGTGATGGAGAGCGGCTCGTCTCCGGGTCTGCCGATAGTCAGTTACGAATTTGGTCGCGCCAGGGAACCTTATTGAGAACCCTACGGGGTCATGGAAGTACCGTCCGTGGGGTGGCGTTTAGTCCCGAAGGCACTCAGGTGGCCAGTGCTGGGGAAGATGGATTTATGCAGCTGTGGCAAGTGGATAATGAGTTTGTGCAACCGCTCTACGGTCACCGTGAGGTGGTCTGGAATGTCGCCTACGCTCCCCCATCGTCGCCTCTCGTGTCTCAGTTTGCGACGGTGGCGAGGACGGAAGTCCGTCTTTGGGATGAGGCCGGTCGTCTGGTGAGGGAATTTAACGAGTTAGGGTCCCGAGAACTGTACAGTCTCACCTTTCATCCCAAACGAGACCAGTTGCTGGTGGGTAATGCCAATGGCTCGCTCTATCAGGTGAATACGGAGAATGGGGCCATCAGGAGTTGGTCGGCCCATGCGTTAGCGATTTGGAGTTTGTCCTATCATCCCGATGGCCGGTGGTTTGTTTCGGGGGGAGATGACTTTTATATCAAGGTCTGGCGCGAGGAGGAGTCGGGAGAGGTGACATTACAGCAACGTATCTGGGCCTCTGATAGTCGCATTTGGGATTTGGCCTTTAGTCCCGATGGGTCTTATGTGGCCCTATCGAATCTGGTAGGAGAGGTTCAACTTTGGGGATGGGAGACAACGGCAGATAGGGAGGAAGAGTCCCAGTTACGGGAGACGCCAGATCACATTTTGCTCGGCCATAAGACGGCGGTTTGGGGTCTGGCGATTAGTCCCGATAGTGAAAAAATTGCTTCAGCTAGTCGCGATGGACAGTTGAAAATTTGGCGGCGGGATGGGACTCTACTGAGGACAATGCAGATTTCTGACACCAGTGGACTGACTCGGGTGGCGTGGAGTCCCGATAACCGATTGTTGGCGATCGCCAGAACCGATAGTAAGATTGACATTTACACCGTTGAAGGTACGTTATTAACCCAACTGAGTGGCCATCAGTCTGTGGTCGGTTCGGTTAAGTTTAGTCCCGATGGTCGCTTCTTACTGTCAGGAAGTGAAGATCGGTTAGGGATTCTCTGGAATTTGGAGAACATTCTGTCGTTGGATTTAATGACGTATGGTTGTCAACGAGTGGGAGATTATCTTCGTCAAGCGTCTGATCTCGGCGACCGGGAGTCTCTTTGTCAAGACTAATGTTTCCTATGGATATAACCGCTCAAATCCCTCGGTGAATGTCTAACAATCATCTCCAATTTTCCTATCATGTTGGGGGCAGTGTCCCGCCGCGATCGCAGACCTATGTTCGCCGACAGGCGGACGAGGTCTTGTTTACAGAACTCCTCAGGGGCGAGTTTTGTTATGTGTTTAATTCCCGCCAAATGGGGAAATCCAGCCTGCGGGTGCAGGTGATGGCCCGCTTACGGGAGGCGGGAGTGATGCCGGGGGCCTTGGATTTAACAGCGATTGGTACGCAACAGGTGACCGTGGAACAATGGTATGCGGCGATCGCAGCCATTCTCAGTAAACAGTTTCAGCTCAAAACCAATCTCCGCCACTGGTGGCGAGAGCGGTTGGAGTTACCCCCTTCGGCTCGCTTAGGTGATTTTATTGCCGAGGTTCTTCTGGCGGAAACAGAAGAACCTTTGGTTATTTTAATCGATGAAATTGACAGTATTCTAGCTCTAAAATTCGCCACAGATGACTTTTTTGCTCTGATTCGGAGCTGTTACAATTGTCGAGCCGATCAACCCCAATACCGACGTTTGAGTTTTGCCCTGTTTGGGGTCACCACACCCGGAGAACTCATCGCCGACAAAAATCGTACCCCTTTTAACATCGGAAAAGCCATTGCTTTAAGAGGGTTTCAATCTCAAGAAGCCGCACCACTTGTTGAAGGCTTAGCCGCCGTTCTCCCCCATGCCGAGAGAGCGTTGGAGCGAATTTTGTATTGGAGTGGTGGGCAACCATTTTTAATGCAAAAACTCTGTCGCTTAGTCGTTCAACGCGCTCAAACATCTCCATTGCCACCTCTGAGAAATACACAAGAGATAGACCGATTTATTGATGGTTGTGTTGAACAAGACATTCTTCATCATTGGGAAGCCAAAGACGAACCCGAGCATCTTAAAACCATCCGCGATCGCCTCCTTTATAACGAAAAACGAGTCGGCGAACTCCTCACCCTCTACCGACAAGTTTGGGATGCCGAACAGTCCCCCTCCAGCCAGTCCTGGATTCCGGCGAACGAATGTCCCAATCAAACAGAATTAATCCTCTCCGGGGTGGTCGAAAAACGGCAAGGCTATCTCCGAGTCAAAAACCCAATTTATCAACAGATTTTTGACCGTCATTGGATTGACGAGCAACTGAACCGCCTGCGCCCCTATGCCAGTTTACTCAATGCCTGGATTGAGTCCAACTATCAAGATGAATCACGGCTATTGCGAGGAAAAGCGCTACAAGAAGCCTTAAACTGGACGCAAGAAAAAGGACTCGGGGATTTAGATTATCGCTATCTCACCGCCAGCCAAGACCTGGAACAACGGGAAATTCAGGAAAAACTGGAGCGAGCGCGGTTAGAAGAAGCCGAAGCGCGGCTGGAGGTTGAACGGCAAAGTGTGCGCCGTCAACGTCGCTTATTGGCGGGGTTAACGGTGGCCCTCGTGGGGGCGATCGCCCTGGGAATCGGGACCTTCCGCGCCTATCAACAGGCGGCGGTGAGTGAAATTCAGGCGATGATGGCCGCCTCCAAGGGAAGTTTTGCCTCCAATCAACAACTCGATGCCCTCATTCAAGCCTTACAAGCGCGAGAGAACTTCGGACAGTTATGGTTGCTCGGATCTCAGATTAAGCAACAACTCGCTCAAGACACCCAGCAAACCTTACAACGAGCCTTGTATGGCAATCATCAGTTTCACCGCATCCAAGCTCATAGCGAGTTAGCCTTGGGGTTAAATTTCAGCCCCGACGGTCAATTCTTCGCCACCTCCGCCATTGACCAAACGGCGAAAATTTGGCGGCGAGATGGAACGCTTCTGCATACTCTCCCCCATACCTCAATCGTACAAAGCGTGAAATTTAGCCCCGACAGTCAATCCTTAGCGGTGGCGACCTTTGAGGGGACGATTTACATTTGGTCAGTGGACGGAACCCTTGAGAAGACCCTGAAAGGTCATCCCGCCGAAGTGGGAGAGGTGGACTGGAGTCCTGATGGTCGTCAACTGGTCTCCGTAGGTCGTGACCCAAAGGTGAGATTATGGTCTGTCGAAGACGGAGAGCTGTTACAGGTGCTTGAGAGTGATGCACCCTTCTCGCGAACCGTAGATTTTCATCCTCAGGGCCATCAGTTCGCCTCCCTGAGTGTCGATGGAACCTTAATCATCTGGGGAACCGATGGTAGCGTCTTACAACGCTTTGAGGAGGTGGATGCACCGGGGTTGGCGATCGCCTACAGTCCCGATGGCGAGCGATTGGTGGCCGGATATGGGGATCATCAGGTTCGCCTCTGGCATCCTGAGCGGGGGTTACTCAAAACGCTAAGTCATCATGAAGCGGAAGTGACCACAGTAGACTTTAGTCCCGATGGCCAGCGGTTTGCGTCCGCTGGGGTTGATCGAGAACTGCTCATTTGGTCCCGTCAGGGAACCCTTTTAAACCGCTTAAAGGGTCATGATAGCCATTTGCGACGTGTGGCCTTTAGTCCTGAAGGAACGGAAGTTGGAAGCTTAGGGGAAGATGGAGTTTTGAACCGATGGCAGGTTGGAAATCCCTTTCGCCAGGTGTTACGGGGCCATGCTGATGTGGTCTGGGGAGTGGACTATGTTCCTCAAGCCTCGCCTCGGACTCCACAATTGGCCACAGTTTCGGGGTTAGATGTTCAGCTTTTGGATTCCCAGGGAGAACGGCTCAACCAGTGGCAAGAGTTAAGTTCCCGGCGTTTCTATAGTCTGGCAGTCCATCCTCAAGAACCAATCTTGGTCGCCGGAACCTCGGGGGGAGAGATTGTTCAGGTCAATTTAGCGGCGGGGTCCACTCGCTCTTGGCAAGCCGATGGGGTGGGAATTATGGCCTTAGCCTATAGTCCCGATGGCCGCTGGCTGGTCTCCTCTGGTGTGTCCTTTCCCCTGCAAATTTGGACTCGTAATGATTCCGGGGATTATGATCTCTACCATGAACTCGACGGCCATCAGGCCCAAGTCTGGGAGTTAGCGTTTAGTCCCGATGGCTCATATTTGGTCTCAGGAAGTCTCGATGGCGTCATCAAACTCTGGGAATTGAGATTCGGTCAAGATCAGAGTTTTTCTGGGTTTGAGGCAACGCCACGGGTGAGTCTTGAGACTCAGCAGGGAGCCATTTGGGGACTGGCGGTGAGTCCTGATAGTCAACGAATTGCTAGTACCAGTCGTGATGGCTGGTTGACAATCTGGAATCGCCAAGGGGAGACACTTCAACAGGTTCAGGTGGCTCAAGATCAGGGTCTAACGCGAGTCGATTGGAGTCCTGATGGTCGTTGGCTGGCGGTTGGCCGTGTGGATGGCCGCATTGATCTCTATACTCCTGAGGCCGAGTTTGTGATTAGCTTAGTGGGTCATGAGTCGGAGGTGCTGACTCTGGCCTTTAGTCCCGATAGTCAGGGGTTGATTTCTGGGGGACAGGACAGTGTGGCGATTCACTGGGATTTAGAGCGTATTCTGGGGGCTGATTTGATGGATGAAGGCTGCGATCGCGTGTGGGAGTATCTACGTTATGGGGAACAGGGAATAGGGAACGGGGAACAGAGAGGTCGGGTGTGTTCTGGGAATAGGGAATAGGGAACAGGGAACAGGGAACAGGGAACAGGGAATAGGGAACAGGGAA
>SIHH01000118.1 GCA_004299065.1 Phormidium sp. SL48-SHIP
TACAATAGGGAAGCAAGGCGGCTAAAGCCGCTCGTGTCGTCTTTCATCCCCGCAACAAATTGACGGGGCTTTCAGACTCCCGTATTACTTTCGTAATCGATGACCTGATCGGCCCCTAACTGACTCACCAGGTCTTGATTGCTGGCACTACAGACCCCAGTTACGTTGGCTTCAAAGGCTTTGGCAATTTGCACCGCTAAGCTGCCGACTCCTCCTGATGCCCCGTTAATAAGAACAGATAACCCGGGGCGTAATTCACCTAAATCTAGCAGAGACTGCATGGCGGTGAGTCCCGCTAGGGGAACGGCGGCGGCTTCTGCAAAGCTGAGGCGAGTGGGTTTGGCAGCGAGATTTTCGGCGGGGATGATGAGATACTCGGCATAGGCTCCTCCTTCGAGGGGAGAGATAAAGCCAAAGACCTCGTCACCGGGTTGGAGGGTTTCCACGTCATCGCCGACGGCTTCGACAATTCCGGCCACATCACTTCCTAAGGCTTTGGGGAAGTTAAAGCCTGAGACGAGGCCAAAATCTCCTCGTCGGACTTTCCAATCAACGGGGTTAACGCTGCTGGCCATGATCTTCACCAGGACGTGATCGCCCTTGGCAACGGGGAGGTCGCGATCGCGATACTCCAGGACATCAGGGTTTCCATAGCGGTCGATGAGGATAGCTTTCATGGGTGAGGATGGAAATCAGCAACAAACGTGAATCTTGGTTAAGGGAGTGGGGCTAGGTCTCCTTGATCGTCGGCAAAGCCTGGGAAGAGTCCTTCAATGGAACGGATAATACTGCGATCGGGGAGACGTTCGGGTTCAAAGATAGCATCGAGGGCGCGATCGAGATTGGGGGCCATGACAATTTGGTCGTCATCCGCCACAATCACCCGAACTAGAGTCGGTAAGGCGTTTTGTTCGGCTTCAAGATAAACCGGTTCAACATAAAGGAGAGATTCATCAATGGGAATCACCAAGAGGTTTCCTTGAATCACTCGCGATCCCTGGCGATTCCACAAGGAGAGTTGTTGCGAAATCAGGGGATCTTGGTTAATTCGGGCTTCAATTTGCCCCGGACCATAAATTAACTCCTGTTTTGGGAATTGATATAACAACAATCGGCCATAATTCTCCCCATCCGATCGCCCCGCCAACCAGGCGATGAGATTCGCCCGTCCACGGGGAGTAAAGGGGTGCAGGAGAATAAACTCCTCGCTCGTTTCCTCCGGTAACTTCATGATCAGATAATAGGGTTCAATGGTTTGTTGTTGGTCGCGGTAGGTTTCGGTGGGGACTTCCCATTGATCCTCTCGATTGTAAAAGACCAGGGTATCGGTCATGTTATAGGTCAACAGCCGTTCCGATTGCACCTCAAACAGGTCAATGGGATAGCGAATATGCCGCCGTAGGGAGTCGGGCATGGCGCTGAGGGGTTGGAACAGGTCTGGGAAGATTTGCTGATAACTTTGGATGATGGGATCTCGCGCATCGGCAATGTAAAACTGTACCGAACCGCTATAGGCATCAATGACGACTTTAACGGAGTTACGGATGTAGTTGAAGGGATGTTCTCCGGGATCGGCGTAGGGATAGCGATCGCTGGTGGTGTAAGCGTCGAGAATCCAGTACAAGGTATTCCCCTCCACGTCAGCGGCGGTCTGAGATGAGTCGGGGTTGGTATCGGCGATGACGAGATAGGGGTCGTTGTCGTAGCGGAGGAAGGGGGCGATCGAACGAACTCGGCGATCGATATTGCGGCGAAAGAGTAACTTGGTTTCTGGACGAAAGTCATCGGTGAGCAACATCCGCCAATCTCGTAAATAGATGGCGTACAGCCAACGTCGCCAACCCCTGCCAATGGTTACCCCACCTTCGCCATCGTAGATGTTATAGACATTCTCCTCGCCCTGGGGATAGTCAAACTCTTGAACGCCGGTATTGGTCATGACATAGTTGTTGGTCAACTCGCCATAGTAAATACGAGGCGTTCCAATGGGGATACTTTGGCGGATGCGTTCATCCGTTGCTTCGATGGGGGTTTCGATCGCGTCTTCATCGTCTCCCCGCGCAATTCCCCGCACAAAGTATTCCGGTAATCCATTGGGGGTGGCGGTGTTGACGGGACTCATCGTGAAGCCGTAGCCGTGGGTATACACCAGATGTTTGTTGATCCAAGTTTGGGCGCGATCGGGAACCGAGTCAAAGTCTAATTCTCGGGCGGCTAGGATCACTTGGCGGGTTTCTTCCTCGGCGACACCGTCAGCATTGATTTCCCGAGGAATGCTGTAACGGTCAATATCGGCATTGAGGAAGCGATAGTAGAGGCGGATTTGTTGCAGTTGACGATTGGTTTCGAGGAGGGGGCGCGTGTCCCACAGACGTATATTACGGATGGTTAAATCATTGGCGGCGATCGCCGCTTCGTCGAGAGTGGCGGTGGGGTTAAAGCTTTTCACTTCGATGGTATCGAGGTCGAAGCTGCGCCGGGTAAAGGCGATATTGTGGTCAAGATAGGGGGCTTCTCGGGCGGGTTCATTGGGTTGAACCAGGGTTCGTTGTACCAGTTCGGGAAGGGCGCGGGTACTGACGAGGGCGGCGATCGCATAGCCACTGAGAATCAGGTACAGTGGTGGAATGAGAATTTTTGGGGCATGATGTCGTTTGTGGTGGAAGGGACGGGGAGTGCGACGGCGGCTGAGGATGGGATAGCTGCCGGAGAGAGCTTCCCAGAGGAGGAGGACGGAGATGGCGATCGCCAACCAAGAGAGGGCCGTATAAGCTGGTAATTTCGTGGTGACATCGGCATAACTCGCCCCATAGGCCACCCCATCTTCGGAATACAGTAACCCATAGCGTTGCAGGCCATTACTCAAGGCCAACACCCCCATCAAAGCACTGCCCATGCCTTGTAAATGCCGTTGTTGGGCATGGGAAAACCCCGGAAACTCCCCATTACTGAGAGTATTTTCACAGAGAAGATAGATTAAGGTGACTGCCACAAAGCAAAAACTTGCCAGCCCAAACATCCAAAATTCTATCAATTCCCAGATAGGAAGTTGATAGATATAAAAGCTAATATCTAAATCAAAAAGTGGATCCGTTATTTCAAAATCAACGGGATAAAATGCTTTTAGGATTTGCGACCAATGTGCCGGCAAAATCAGAGCAAAGGTCACACTTAGACCCATCGCTAAACTGCGTAATACGGCACGGGGAAACCACAAGACTAGAAGTGGCACCAGAATTAAGACTCCCCAAGCAAAGGGATAGTCTGTCATGGGTTGTAACCCAAGTAAGAGTTGGAACGGATTGAGTCGTTCAATGGACTGGGGGCTAATGCTGGGAACCGTCCAATCCGGCTGCCAGCGCTCTTGAATGAGGCGGCTATAGTAAAGGATGAGAAGCCCGAGGAATGCCCCTAAACTGACGCCAATCAGTAGCACTATTCCTAAACTAATTGCCGGAGTTTGTTGTCCTTTTCGGGACAAGTTTGGTTTATCGTCTCGGAAGGTTTGCGGGCTAATCTTTTGGTCTAAGGTCGGTTGTAGAGATAGGTAATCTCGGGGTTTGGCTGGATGTTTGAGTCGTTCAGCCAGGGAAAGATTTCCCCAGCACACCAATAGGCTCACTCCCGCTACGATCAGCCAAATGACCCCTTGGGTTTGCAAACGTGTCAGGAGAACAGAAAAATAGCCGACCGATGTAAACCAGAGGACTTCTCCCTGAAGTTGCGCCAGCAAATCGAGGCTGAAGACGACTCCAGCGAGGATAACAAGACTCTGGAAGACAGGTTTCACGAGGATGACTGGGGGCTATTGGCCATCAGGATTACGACTGGGGTCGAAGATGTCGAGTTTTTGATCACCGAGGATGTTCCCGTTGTCTTCGGGTAAGAAGTGCTTTTCGGGATCTTCGGATTCCAATGGAGGTATGATGTCCTCCAAGACGGGTTGAGTCCTCTCCGGTTCGGGAGTCGGTTCGGGAGTCGGTTCGGGAGTCGGTTCAGGAGTCGGTTCGGGAGTCGGTTCAGGAGCAACATCGAGATCACCGTCTTCGATAGACTCTTGAGTGGGTTCAGGGGT
Organism: Phormidium sp. SL48-SHIP; assembly: GCA_004299065.1. Taxonomy (GTDB): domain Bacteria; phylum Cyanobacteriota; class Cyanobacteriia; order Cyanobacteriales; family Geitlerinemataceae; genus Sodalinema. Next base: position 4,076 of record SIHH01000118.1, read on the forward strand.
GTCAATGGTTTTCTGTTCGAGCCATTGTTCATCCTCTTGAGGGAGAAGATTATCCTGAGATTCCTCGGGGATTGGCTCGGAGGGAACTGAGGCGGGAGGAACTGGGGTGTTTTCAGCGGCTGGAGTCGCCTCTGGAGTCGGTCGGTTGTTGGGTTGCACCGGTGTCTCGCCGGTGGTCTCGCCGGTGGTCTCGCCAGGGGTCTCGCTATTATCGCTGCGAGCTTGGTGCAATTCCCAACCGAGGCTGATACTTCCCAAGAGGAGTCCGAGGGCGAGTAGGCCCCCCATAATGAGACGGGGGGGAGCCGGTGGGGTCAGTTTCTCTTGAGATGACTGAGAGTGAGCGGATGCGGCTACTCGTTTTGGGTCTGACGGGGTGGGATTCGGGGAGGCTTTGGCGGACTGGGCCGATCGCTTGGGGGTCATTTGGGTGACCACTTGACTGGGGGCCGCCGGGGCGATCGCGATGGTTTGTAATTGGGAGTTGACCTCGGAGGGAACGCCGTTGGCCGAGAGAGCGGTGAGCATTTCGGCGGCACTGGTAAAGCGATCGCGCGGATGGTAGGCTAGGGCGCGATCGAACACCTCAATCAAGGATTGGGGAAGTTTAACATCCCCTGACGGCAGCACTTTACGCCATTGCAGGTCTCCGGTGACGGGGTCGCTGGGGATCTCACTGGGATTTTTCCCCGATAGCAAGAACAGGCCCGTCAGGGCGAGGCTATAGAGGTCGCTGCTGTAGGTGGGTCGTCCGGCGGCTTGTTCGCTGGCCATAAACCCGGGGGTGCCAATGACGACTGAGGACATGGCCGGTAAATCGCTATCCTGGACGGCTTCTTTAACAGCACCGAAGTCGATCAGAACCGGCAAACCATCAGGAACCCGCAAAATGATATTATCGGGTTTGATGTCCCGATGGATCATCTGATGGCGATGGACATGATCTAGGACAGGAAGAATGGCGTGCAACACATGGACGACGGCGGTTCCCGTCCAAGGACCCTGACGTCGAACCTGTTGAGTCAGGGTTTCCCCCTCAATCCACTCTTGGACTAAATAAAATTGCCCATTTTCGCAAAAATAGGCGTGAAGTTCCGGGATTTGGGGATGTTGCTGGCCGAGGGTTTCTAAAACCGCCGCCTCTCGTTCAAATCGCTGTTGGATGACCGATTGCTTGGCTTCGGTTTGGGTCGTCAGTTTCAGTTGTTTGATGACGCAGCGACGACGGGAGGGAAGATGGGTATCTTCGGCTAGATAGGTGCAACCGAAACCTCCCTGTCCGAGGGTATCGAGAATCTGATAACGGTTGTTTAGACGCGACGAAGCCATGAATAGCCTCCTGAGTGGCGGCGGGATAGGGTGAGATCTTGGAGTCGTTCCCGAGGAGACTCCGACATTCACCTCACAATTACCTGACAATTATGGCAGTTTTCCCGAAACTTCGACGGCTCTATTCGTCCTCTTCTTCCCAAACTTCGACGGCGAGAAGTTCACTGAGGGGATCTTGCATGGAAAACTCGAATTCAAGTAATTCTTGTTTAATTCTAGTCCAGTCATCGCCGAAGAGAAAGGCGATTTTCCAGATGCGATCGCCCGGTTTGACGATTTGAGAATCAACCAGCGATCGAACTTGACGCTGGACTTTTACCATAGGGTGAATCACCTGATGGTTCATAAGACCTCTTGAATTTTTCAAATTCTCTTTAATTAACGGTTTAGTACGAGTTGGGCAGTGCTTAACAGATTGCTTCGAGATCGACTGCCAGTAGAACTCCGATACTATACCAATATCATAACTGCTCCAAGTTTGACAAGCCCCAGGGGTAACATTTTGGCAAATCCAGGGTTGAATTGCCTAAAATCAGCCGTCGAAACCGGTTCAGAGACCGGCAGCCCGCGCGTTTGTTGTTTCAGGGCAGTTGTCCCCTAGTTTTAGAGGTTTTCGGCGTTTTTCACCTGCTGCAACAGCCAATCTCGGACCCGAGGATTGACCAAGTCGGGGGCTTCATCTTGGGGACAATGACCGACACCGGGGAGGGAAATAAAGTCATCGACGGCCGGGTACTCAGCCAATTGGCGGCCCAATTCTACCGGTTCCCAGGGATCGTCTTCCCCCCAGAGAATCAACGTGGGACAAGGTAACTGTTCTAGGAGTTCTTCGGGTAATGGCCCTTGAGAGTAGCGCGTAAAGGCGATAAAGACATCACTGGCGCGGCGATCGCGTCCCGGTTTTAACAATAACTCCACTAACTCATCGGTGACCGCCTCTTGCCGTCGATAGGCTTGCAGGAGAACCTTGCGGACCGTCTTGGCGGTGGCTAACTGCTGAAAGAAAAATGTCCCCACAGGCTTGATTCCCAGGAGATTCTGCAAGATTGGCGCGGTCATCCGTTTGAACCAAGGTTGACTGGCCCGGCGTTTATCGTGCAGAAGCCGTAGGGAACAGTTCAATTGGACAACTCCCCGCACCCAGTCAGGGTGAGAGACCGCCGTTTGCATCACCACCACACAGCCAATGGAGTTCCCCACTAAAAACGCGGCTTCCCCCACCACCTCTCGACAGAAATCGGCCACTAAATCGCCCCAGGTTTCAAAGGTATAGTCAATCACTAAGCCGGGGGTGGGTTTATGGGATTGACCAAATCCCAGTAAATCCAAGGCGTAGACGCGGCCCACTTGCGCCCAGTCGGGGATATTCTTGCGCCAATGGCCCATCGAGGCGCCAAATCCATGAACCAGGACGATCGCCGGCCCCGCGTCTCCTTGCCGACTATAGCAGATGCGAAACCCCCGCCAGAGCCAAGTCTGGGGGGACATGGGCGGGGATATTGGCGGCGATACGGGTGTGGCCGATGCTGGCCCATCAGGTGCAGAACGAGAAGAGATCATCACACTAGGCTAATCTGTTACATTTCTTCATGTTAACCGCTTTTTTACGGGGCGATCGCCACATCGAGATCCCCCTGGCCATTCAACACCTGCACCTCGGGGCCAGAATCCCCCATCTTGACCCGCAAATCGAGGCGGGCCGTTCCCACCCGCAACCCTCGTAGTTCCAGCCGTTGACATTGAGAGAGTAGACGGGGATCCTTCAAAACTAATCGCTGTTTAGCCGCCTCAGGATGGAGGTTTAACGCCATCTGGACTAATTGCATCAGACAGCCACTGGCCCAGGCTTGGGGAGAACAGGCCACGGGATAGGGAATCACCGGATGATTGTCCTGGCGAGGGTGGCCACAAAACAGTTCTGAGGGTCGGTGTTGGTCTTGTTGCTGGGCCATTTCAAAGAGATTCTCAGCCAGAATTAGGGCCGATTCCGTTTCGCCAATATGACGTAAGCCTACGGCGATCGCAGCGGTATCATGGGGCCACACTGACCCGATATGATAGCCGTCTGCCTCATAGGCGGGGGATTGACTGCTAAGGGTACGAATCCCCCAACCGCTATATAAATCCGGCTGCATCAATCGTCGGGCCACAGCTTGGGCCTTGTCCGCCTCAAAGATATCGGCAAATAAGCAAAGTCCGGGATTGGAGGTAATACTATCAATAGGCGTTCCATCTTCGGCCAAAGCCAAAGCACAATAGTTTGGCTCAGATAGCCAAAAATCCCGATTAAAGCGTTGTTTGAGCTGTTTCGCGTCCTCTTGCCACCGCTGTTGCAGGTCAGATCGTCCGAAGATGGCGGCTAACTCACTCCAACGGGTTTTGGCGGCATAGGCATAGGCTTGTACTTCACACAGGGCGATCGCCCCCTCGACTTGCTGGCCGTTGCCATCGACAATACAATCGCCGGAGTCTTTCCAGCCTTGATTACGGATTCCTCGGGACGATCGCCGCAGATAGCGTACATAGCCGCTGTCTTGCAAGTGGCGATCGATCCACTCCATGGCCGCTAAGACATTCGGCCAAAGCCGACGCAAGGTTCCCTCATCAGCGGTCCAGGCATAGTAATCTGTTAGCAGCAACAACCACAGCGGGGTGGCATCGATGGTTCCGTAGTAGGGGGTATGGGGAATTTCACCACAACGGGCCATTTCGCCAACACGCACTTCATGGAGAATTTTGCCGGGATCTTCATCATGCCAATCACGGTTTAGGGTTCCCTGGTGACGAGCGAGGGAAATGGCGGTATCTCGGGCTAAATGGGGGGCAATGGCTAAGGTTTGCGATGAGGCGATGGTTGAATCTCGCCCGAAGAGGGTGGAAAACCAGGGAATCCCGGCCGATAATATCGTCTCTTCTCCAAAGGACTGCCGTAGTAGATAGATATCCCGCTGCGAACGTTTCAATACCCCGTTAATTTGGGGGTTGTCGCTGCTGATTTGAGTGGTTTGGCTTTTCCAAGTCTTCCAGGTGTTTTGCACCCGTTCCCGTGCCATTTTAAAGGAGTCTGGCGGTTGGGTTTGAGTCGCCAATTGGTTATCTGTTAACAGCGTTAAGCGATAACCCAGATATTGGGGAATCTCGGGGGCTAGAGTCAGATTCCAGGTGGCGGTTTGTCCGTGAATCTGATCGGGGGGTTGTCCCTGAAACTCAATCACCGACTCCACTAAGGCCCCATCTAAGCCACAATAGGCAAAGCGTAGGCCGGGATTGGATTGGGGGCGGGATTGGGCAAGTTGCAGCGGTTGGCCTCGTTGGGTGCGATCGCAGTAGCGACGAACTTCAAATAAATCCAGGAAATCCGCATCAAATTCTAATTGAATCGAGAGAGACACGGGAGTCGCCTGGCGGTTGATGAGGGTAATTTGTTCAAAGAGGCCGCCACAGAGAATCAGATGACGTTCAATTTCAACGGTTCCCGCCTCTGTCTTCGTCTCTGGGGGATAGCTGTAGGTAATGATGGCCTCATCTCCCCGAGTGGCATCATAGCCCTGCAATTGGGGAGATTGACCCTCAATGGTCAATTGTGATTGACTCAGAAATCGAGTATCTCGACAGAATAGGCCCGTATGGGTTGAGTCCGTGGCTCCAAGGGTATTTCCTAGGTGATCCGTTGTGAGAAATACATCGTCAAATTTGAGAACTAGAGTTGCTTTTGGCGGTTGCTGTAAGGAGGATGGACGTTGATGATGATCGCTTTTTGGTTCATAGCAACGACCAAAAAACTTGTGAGTTTGGTCAGCCATGGACAATTAAGAATAAACAATTAATACTGGACAATTCACGGAAGATTCAATAAAACAGGTCAGGGTGCAGTCTCCGGTGGAAATCCTGAGGCTGCACCCTCCGTTAAGCCAAGGATTAGGCGGCTGTCTGACTCATGGGCCTTGTCGCAACTCCCCCAGTCTGGGCGGTTCCTGGGGCGTTGCGATCGCCAAATGAGCGAATCGGCATCTCAAAGCTACAGGCGTTACAGAACCAATAGAGTTGACCCATACGGATATGTTCCAACATGGATTTACCACAACAGGGACAAGATTTAACAGACATTGGTCGGTCCTCACAAATTCGTTTAAACAGCAGATGTCAACGGAGTGCAAGTTAGGCCACCGCCAAGGGAGGGGCAGGAACTCGATGACCATTTTGGACCCACCGTTGATGCAGGACTTTTTGATAAGCCGCTTCGTATTTTTCCACCATGCTGCTGACGCTAAAACTACGAGAGACTAAATCGCGACTATGTTGCCGATTGAGGGGTTTCACCTGAGAGACGGCGGCGACCATCTCATCGAGACTGTGACAGATAAAGCCGGTGGTTCCCTGGGCGATGATTTCGGGAACAGCCCCCCGACTCCAGGCAATGACCGGCGTTCCGGTACACATCGACTCAATCATCACTAAACCGAAGGGTTCATCCCAGGTAATGGGAAACAGGGTGGCGGTGGCATATCCCAAGAGATTCACCTTGTCGTGGTGGGAGAGTTCCCCGTGGTATTGGATTTGGTCCCCATCGAGATGAGGGGCAATTTTTTCGGTAAAGTAACGGCGGTCAACCGCGTCAATCTTACCCGCCATTTTCAACGTCCAGCCGGTTCGTTTGGCAATCTCAATGGCGAGGTGTGGCCCCTTTTCTGGGGATAGGCGACCCAGGAAGGCTAGATAGGGCGGGTCATCGGCCGGTTTGGTGATGAAGGGATAGTCTTCGATGGCAATGCCGTTATGAACGGTTCGCACGAAGTTTAGTTCAGGGACCCGTTGCTGCTGGGCATCGCTGATACTGATGTAGGTTTGATGACCGTATTGCCGGAAGACTTCCTGGTTTTCTAGGGTAAACCCATTATGCAGGGTGTGAACCACGGGAGTGGTCAGCATTTCGGCGTAGGGCAATGCTGAATAGCCGGTGTGGAAGTGGATCATGTCAAATTCGTCGGCCCGGTCCAGAACCCGTTTGTATTGCAGAACGTCGTAAATGGCCGGTTCGATGACGTTGGGGTCGAGTCGCAGGGCCTGGGGACAGACGGAGTCCAATTCCGCCAGGGTTTGGGAGTCCCCGGAGGCAAACAGGGTCACTTGATGACCTCGGCGACAGAGTTCGTCGGTTAGATGACCGACGACGAGTTCAATTCCTCCATATCCCGGAGGGGGTACTTGTTCCCATAAAGGCGAAACTTGGGCAATTCTCATGGCTATTTCCTTGCTTTGTTAAGAATCCAGGTCGATTTACCTAGCGATCGCGCCAGGACAAAACCGGGTGAAGTTTCTCGACAATTTGGGCAGAAACTTACCGCTCGGGGTTTATTCAGTCAGAAGAATTTGTGATGGGTTCGTTAACGGAAGTTGGCGACTGGCATGGTGATTGCCTCCTGGAATGAGTTAGGCGATCGCCCCAGTTGGGATGTCTCGGGATCTTACCTCCTAGACTAATCTAGAGGGCATTGGGCGATATCAATGTGACACCGTCTCAATACCTCCTGAGTATCGCAGAGTCTCTCGCGCCCTGTCGAGTCGAGTTAACCGAACCTCCCCGCGATCGCCCAATTCTTCTCCCTGCCTTGCTTTTAGCATTTTGTAACATCTATTACCATAAAAATCTCTCGTTTTTCTTGACAAGCTTGCTCAGGCTTGCTATTATTAAATTAATTCAAGTTTAATCCTTTAATTTATCGATTTTGATAGCTTAAATGGATAGGCTTGCGCCGCTCCGGTGCGGGCGGCGTCGAGCCAAACATCTAGGCTGCGCATTTTTAGGGACTCCCCTAATTTCTGTACAGAAATCAACCTAAGAGAACTCGGGAGAGCCATCTCGTCCCGAGTTTGAGAAATTTAGGGGGTCTCGTCGTCGTCCTCAGCCGAGCGAGCGATACGATTAAGAAGATCGAGAGTGCGATCGCCGCGTTCGAGGGAGCGATCCTCAACGAACTGCACCTCAGGAGTGCGCCGCAACCGCACCCGAGATCCGAGTTCCCGTCGGACATAACTGGTGGCCGAGGTTAAGCCAGCCATCGTTTCAGCCCGGGCCTCATCGGTGCCATAAATACTGACGAAGATTTTAGCGTGTTGCAAATCTCCCGAGACATTAACATCCGTAATGCTGACCATGCCAGCCCCGACGCGATCGTCTTTAATGCCATGCAGCAACAAATCACTGACTTCCCGTTTAATCAGGGAAGCCACGCGGGATGTGCGACGGTTAGTAGCCATACTCTTTGCTCTCTTGCGATGCGATGAGCGCCAGACAAGGCGCTCCTATCCCCAGTTTACCTGAATTGTTTACGCCAGTTGAACCGTCGAAATTCCCAGCATCGCCTCAAGGGTAAAGTACATAAACGTGAATAGAGCAATCATAAACGTAATGACTAAGCCCAAAAACAGAGGTCGTTCCTTGGCCAGGGGCTTAATCCAGTCATAAATGACATAAAACGTGCCAAAAATGAACGTAATCAGATAGCGAGGGTAACGGGAGACATTTAACCAGAAATTTTCGTTGCCAGTAGCCATGAGATCTCAGAGACATAAGCGGTTAGAGTTATTGTAGCGACTGCTGGGCCAGGGAGACCATCTCAGCGAACGTCGCTTCCATCTCACGGGCGAATTGCTCAGGATT
>SIHH01000470.1 GCA_004299065.1 Phormidium sp. SL48-SHIP
GGAACAGGGGTTGCTACACTGAGGATTGGTTGAGGGTTTGGGAGACGCGATCGCGGAGGTTGGTTAACTCCTGGGAAATCTCCACCTCGGGAACTTGGGGTTGATGGATATCACGAACCTCTCCGGGGAGTTGCATGACGGTGTCTCGGGTGCGTTTGCTGATGGTTTCGAGGGAGTCTAGGGGCTGTTGGCGATCGCCGTTGACAATGATGGGTTGTAAGAGAGGTTCCTCGCCGGGTTCAGGGGATTCCTCGGCTAATCCGAGGCGATCGCCGATCCATTGTCCCTCCTCAATGCGCCGAAAAATCTGTTTCCGGCCGGGATAGGTGGCTTTTCCACTGGATTTTTTCATAACGGGAATCCCATCAACTTCAACCAGTTTATAAACGCCATTGAAGGGTTCCCCGGATACCAATTTTGTGCCAATCCCATAGCCGTCAAGGGTTGCGCCTTCAGCCAGGAGTCGGGCGATTTCCCACTCATCCATGTCACCACTGGCGAAAATCGGAACATCCGGGAGATGCGATCGCACCTGTTGCGAGAGGGCGACCATATCCCCGGAATCGATGCGAACCCCATGAAGTTCGATTTCATCTCCTTCGAGGCGATTGGCGAGATAGCGGGCGGCGGCTACTGTATCAAAGGTATCAATCAACAGAGGCGCACCGGGGAAGTGATGATGAAACGCCGTGAAGGCGTTGGCTTCGCTTCCCTCCATCGCCACTAAGGCCTGGATAAAGGAATGGGCCATCGTTCCCGTGGGTTTGCGCCCCAATTTGAACGCCGCCAAGACATTGGAGGTCGAATCAAAGCCAGCGGCTAAAGCGGCCCGGGCGGCGTAGAGGGAGGCTTGGGGGCTAAAGGCGCGACGGGTTCCAAATTCCAAAAGTAGAGCGCGATCGCCCGCCACATCCCGAATACGGGCGGCCCGAGTCCCAATTAGGGTTTGATAGTTAACAACATTGAGGAGATAGCTTTCGAGGAGTTGGGCTTGCCAGAGGGGGGCATCAATGCGCAAAATAGGTTCATGGGGGAACACAGCGGTTCCTTCCCGAAGCGCCCAGAGATCGCCCTCAAAGCGGAAGTTGGCCAGAAATTCCCAAATGCGATCGCCCGTCTGGGAGAAAATCCCGGTTTCTCGTAACGACTCCAGTTGCGCTTCACTGAAACTCACCTGTTCGAGGTAATCGATGACGCTTTCGAGGCCCATGGCGATCGCATACCCGAACCCTGGCGGTAGCTTGCGGGCGAACAGTTCAAAACTCCCCCGTTCCGTCTCTAGCCCCTCGCCAATATAACAGGTGCTCATCGTCAACTGATACAAGTCTGTTAGCAAGCCATAGTCTTCGGGGCGAACCGTTAGCCGCTGTTTGTCCGTTAGGGGGGCGATCGATGAAATTTCGGGGACAGCCATACATCCTCACTGAAAACAAGTCACCTCAATTATAGTAGATTTTACCAAAAATAAACAAAATTAAAATTTTTTGCTGTTATTATTATTAATTAAACCAAACATATTTCTACAGCAAATTAAGCTTAAAACGCGACTTTTAAAAGTACCTAAAAATTGATATCTTGAGGCATTTTTAGGGAATATAGGGTCTTCAGGATATACGGTGTGATTTGTTGCATTTGATACAAAATTGTAGGGG
>SIHH01000471.1 GCA_004299065.1 Phormidium sp. SL48-SHIP
CATTGTGTTTTCTCCTTTGTTGTTAGATAGGTGAGCAGTTTTAAGCCTTACTCAGGGCGCGATCGGGTTATGGGTTAGTAGTCGTAAGTCATTTTTTCTTGATGAACCTCTTGTAAGTAGATGTCTGTCCCTTCAGTCTGTCGCTGGTGGTCGACAAATTCGCATCCTCGCCGTTCTATGTAATCAGCCAGTGATGTATTTCCGATATAGTCCAGCACGGCATAGGCGTGTTTACACATGGGCGATTTGATTCCTATCTCTTCTTGAGTCCGCCAGTCAGCGCATGAGCATTTGAGATGGCGTGGGAATAATTCGATCCGATAGCTTTCTTGTAGGTTGCTGCTAGGGGCGCGGAAATATCCGTAAATGGGCTTGTAGCTTACGAATACCTGACGGGCTGAGGCTTTGCGATATTCTGCGAAATGCGCCTTGAATACTCGCTTGGCTACGAATTTGGGCTTGAGTCCTTGCCCTTTGTTGAACACGACTAATATACAGTTGTGGAATATCTGTACTTTCTTTACTTCGGCATCGAAGATTCGCTGGGCTGCAGATTTGCTGTAGATATAATAGAGATTGGGGTTTTTCATGGTATTCTCTCCTCTTGGGTTTAGTTGTAGCCCTAGCGGTAACTAGGGCTATGTGAACTTTTTACTGCTGGGATTCTTGGAACTGATGTAAGTGTTGCTCCCAGAATTTCATCTGGGTGCCTCGCCGTTCAGCCCGTTCCGCCTGTTTCCGACACAGGCGAGCTACTTTTTCATCCGTTGGCTTTTCAGAAAGCATTTTTCCTAGTTTTAAGCCCAAATCTACGTTTTCTCGCCATAGCTTTGACCAATACGTTTCTTGCCGAAATAGATAATACTCGACCTGTGCGCAGAAATTTTTGTCTTGCCAGAGTTCGGGTTTAATGATGTCCATTTGATTTACTCCTGTTGTTTGTTTCTACTAACATTATAGCATGGCAACACGCTATATGCAAGTTATTTTTTAGGGTGGGCGGTGGGCGCCGCCCGCGACCGCGACGGGGCGGCAACTCGACCAGCTAGAAAAGAGAGGACTGCACCCCCGCTGGCACACCCACAAACCAACCGCCACCGACTGGCGACAAGCCCCACCCAACTGGAGCTGAAACGCCAGCAGGGAGACAAACGAAGCAGGGAATGCCGGACCCAAGGGCAAACGCCAACGAAGCCCACGAGCCGGACCCGCGCCCGGAAAAGCAACGGGATGAACTGGCAGACGGAACTAGACCAGCGGGACACGGCGACGACGGGAAAGAAACCCAGCAACCGCCAGCCGACTGAACTGCAGAAACCACCGCCACCGACCGACGGGCGAAAGCCGAGCGACCAACACCGAAAGAACTGGCACGGAACACAGACGCACGGGGAAACTGGGAACGGAAGAAACCATCGACACCGCCAGCGCAACCGACCAAGACAGAAGCGGACGGTGAAACGGCGCGGACGGCGGAAACCAAGGCTGGACGGGAAACGCCAGACAGAGAACGCGCCCCTGAGAAACCGACACAGGGAAAATCTGATATACTTGTCATGGTAAAAAAACTCTTAACTACTACTAACATTGTAGCATGTTGTCACGCTATGGGCAACTGAAACGCGCCCCACGACCGCGAC
>SIHH01000472.1 GCA_004299065.1 Phormidium sp. SL48-SHIP
GGTTCGCCTCGCAATGTCAGCCAATCGACGCGGAGGGGTTCGAGTAAGAGGAGTGTGAAGCTGTCTAAGGGGGTTTCAGGATTGGGGGGAGGAACTTGGAACGCCTCCATCGTCGCGCGATCGCCCCCAGGTTCGGGCCAAGCAAACCCGGAACGCGCATTATCGGAAATCTGTCGCCAGAGGTGCGATCGCAGCTGCTGTAATCCCTCATCCTGACAGGTTTCAGAGACGGCGATTAAGGGTCCCCCTAACCGGAACTGTTCCCGCGTTTTGGGGAAATACCAACAGGCTTCAGCTTGGCCATTCTCAGCAATGTCGTGCATCTTAGCACTGCGGCGATCGGTAATCATTTGCAGGCGATCGCCCTCCGCAAAGCCCCGAAACACCACCGTTCGATTCGCCGGCGTACCATCAGCACGCACCGTCGCTAATTGAAAATAGCGGGCATAAATTAGACTGCGGTTGCGGTGTAATGCACCGGATAGATGAGTTCTCCAAGGAGCCAGAACCATAACAAATCGTGAATTTTGATTAACTTTTTTAGCTAGATGTTCATCATAAACGGTTTTCGCCAATCAATTCGCTAGAATGCCAATCATCAACCTGTTAACTTGCACAATTGAGACCCGCGATGCTCAGATGTTTTCCTAGAAAATCTCTGCATACATCTCCTCGTCTCTTAGCCGTTAGGGAGTGAGACTATCTCACAACCTGGCGGCTTTTTGCTTAGCACTCAGCGGTTGAGAGTGCTAATTCTAGGACAAAGTTACCAGCCGTTGAAGTTGCTTAAAAAACGAATTTAGCGTGAGGTAAACAAGCCGTATTATGAGCTACACCTTTGATATCATCAATATTTTACCGGTTCTCAACTTCTTTGACCATCAGCAACAAGTCGAGAAAACTCCCCATCGTAGTCTTGCCTATCTCGGAAGTTATGACTGCACCCTTGACGGCTTTATTCAATCCACGGAACTGGTGCATCAAAAACCTGATTGGGATTGGGATGCTGTTGTCTCAGCGATGATTGAGTTTTGGCTAAGTCAAGAGGAGCGAGTTCGTCATTGGAAACAGGTCTTTCATCAGTCAGACGAAGGACAGTTGATTGTGGCTCGTGTGGCTAATGTGAACTGTTTGCGACGGGAGTTTGAGGCGATGTTGTAAGAAAGGCAAGAGGCAAAAGGCAAAAGGCAAGAGGGGTAGCGACTGTTTTGGCTTGCGATAGTAGGGGCGAAGAATCCCCTCCTGGGAGGGGTTAGGGGTGGGTTCCCCTACTGACCCGAACGCATCGCTCTTCTGTTGGGTGATGTGAAACCTGGGTTGGGGGAATCCGTCATAATCAGAGTAGGACCGTCTCAACCACTCATTTTCCTATCAAAATCCATGAAACTGCTTCCCCTCAGTCTCGGCGTTGTTCTGGGTATCCTTTGGGGGTCCCCGAGCTTGGCTCAATCCCGTGATCAGGTGGTACGCCTTTGCTTAAACGGCTTGCTGTATACAGATATTAGCTATAACGGCGAAACTCGACTGAACTCTCGCCGTACCGTTGTCGATCAAGCTTCGGCGGCTGAAGCCTGCGAAGGTGTGCAAACTCGTATTGAGGCTCGCGATATCCGGCGTTGTGTCTTGGGGG
>SIHH01000473.1 GCA_004299065.1 Phormidium sp. SL48-SHIP
ATGATTGGCGATCGCCCCGAAGATGAAGGTGCTGCACGGGCTGCTAATGTCGAGTTTCAATGGGCTGACGACTTTCGGGCGAATGGGTTAAGAGGCGCTACCGCCCTTTGAATTTGATGTTTCAAAAGCAAACCTCATGAGTTTGAGAATCCAGACATCCTGCTATTCCAAGGTTCCACCCAGTCCCCGAGCCATCTGCATCTCGCGGGGAATGCCTCGGGGGAAACAATATAAGCGGTATTGGCCCCTCGCTCCTGGTCCTTGGTTCAAGTCTGTTGACCAAGATGAGTATCGCCGTCGGTACTTTGCTCAGTTGAACCAGTTAGACCCGGTAGAGGTGCTGTGCGACCTGTTCGAGTTGACTGGTCAATTGGACCCAATCCTGCTCTGTTACGAACCACCGGGTCAATTCTGCCACCGACGACTGTTTGCTGAGTGGATTAACGCCCAATGCCCGTCTTGGGAAATCCCTGAGATGAAATAATGAGTCGCGGTTTGTTCCATTCGAGTCCTCCTGCCATTGGCGGGGGGGCTTTTTTTTTGGAGGCAATATGGAGATTTTCGATAGTTGGGATAGCGCCAAACTCCCTTCATTGCGGCAATATCCCAAGTCAGAACTATTTGCCATTCAACACCGGATGGCAGATTATTTGGGCTACAACCAACTGAATCCGACCTATTACAACACGCGGCCAGTATTGGAGAAATGGATTAAAGACCACTGGGCAGAATGGCATGAAAGCCGGAAGCCCCAGAAACAACTGGATTTATTCGAGGTGGAGGATTACGAACTTTCCCCGCTGGAGAAACGACTCAATGCCCTACGCAAGCGGGGCATCAACATCATCAAACCTCCTACCCTTGTGCAATGGGATGATATCCATGGGCGGCGGCACTCGCACATGACAGCGATTGAAGTGGAGTCACCGTTCACATATGGCGATCGCGTTATCAAGAAACCAGGGAAGCTCGAAGGAATTTACCTGGGAATTGACCAACAACGCAACCAGGCTATTGTGAAATCAATTCGTACTGGAGTAGTATCTTATTGCGACCCACTCAGTTTGTTTCCTTCCGATAACGACAGGGTAAACCAGCTCAGGTTAGAATTAGGACACGCCAATTCCAACCTTGGCTGGCGAACGCACCCCGCGAATAGCCTCTCCTAACTGCTGCCCGCTCACAGGAGAGGCTATTCATTTGCATGAGTAGTGATACAATCCCTAAATCACGTCCTTTCTGTGGATGTTGATTGGGCTGGCCCCTTTCCCGCCTTCGGGATTGGGGCTAATTTTTTTACCACCACCACCCTCGCCCGTCTGGAGGTTTCTGGTTCCTCCTCGGGAAACGGGGCTGATTCACTGAGCGCCACTCAAGCCCCTCAAATGATGTGGTGCGATCGTACAGCGTACGGGAACCGTAATCGCAAAGCGTGCGGGAACCGCAATCGCCCAAAGTCAAAACGAGATTCTAAACCGGCCATGAAGTGGACTCCGGCACTGCCCCCGGTGGCAGAAATTCAGGGGCGGCGATCGCACCTAGCCCAGAATCTAGGGCCGCACCACTGGAACAGACTCGGGCGATCGCACCCATCATTGGAGGGGGCTGAGTGGCGCAGGGAATTGTCCCC
>SIHH01000119.1 GCA_004299065.1 Phormidium sp. SL48-SHIP
GGGAACAGGGAACAGGGAACAGGGAACAGGGAACAGGGAACAGGGAACAGGCAATAGGCAAGCTAGCAATAGGGTCGGGTTGGTTCTGGTATTGTCGGGGCGAAAAATTTTTCGCCCCGACTTTCGCCCCGACATAGAACGTTCAATTGGAACTTGCCTGAACGCACCTTGTGGGGGTTAGGGCAAGAAAAAAGAGGGACTGAGACCCTCTTTTGCAGTGTTATGAGGGAGTTAGGAGAGTCTCGGAGACTCTTCTACTCCGGGTATTGTTGAAACAACGGCTTGAAACAACGGCGTGAGTCTTACTCGGTGGCCGACACCATCTCGTCGTCCTCTTCCTCGACACCCACTGCATTTTGGGCTTCGAGTTCTTCGGGAGAGATACCTTGGGCTTTGGCTTCCATTTGTAGACGGAATTTCTCGGCCATTTCTTCGGCTTTCTCGTACACCAACTCAGGGTTTTTCACCATGTCGCCGGGTTCAGGTTCGAGTTGCTTGGTGGATAGAGAAATCCGGCCCCGTTCGGCATCGAGATCGATAATCATGACCTTGAGTTGGTCGTTGACATCGAAGACACTGCTGGGGGTGTCGATGTGATCGTGGGAGATTTCGGAAATGTGCAGCAAGCCGCTGACACCACCGATATCGATGAAGGCACCGTAGGGTTTGATGCCGCGCACGGTTCCGATGACGACTTCGCCGACTTCTAAGCCATTCATCTTATGCTCAACTAAGGCACGACGATGGCTGAGGACAAGACGGTTGCGTTCTTCATCGACTTCCAAGAATTTCAGGGGCAGATCTTCGCCCACTAAGTCTTCTTTCGGTTTACGAGTGCTGATGTGGGAACCGGGGATAAAGCCGCGCAATCCTTCAATGCGAACCAATGCCCCGCCTCGGTTTGTGGCGAAGACACCGGAGTGAACGGTGGCATCTTCTGCTTGAAGTTGGCGAACCCGCTCCCAAGCGCGCATATATTCAATGCGACGAATTGAAAGGGTTAGTTGTCCGTCTTCGTTTTCATCCATGAGGATGAAAAATTCCCGCGTCTCGTTGGCTTGCAAGACCTCGTCCGGAGATTCGACACGGTTGATTGACATTTCCTGTAACGGGATGTAGGCGGCGGTTTTGGCACCGATGTCAATCAGAGCGCCTTTTGGCTCTATACTAAATACCGTCCCTGCTACGGTATCGCCGGGATTGAAGTGATAATCGTACTTGTCGAGTAATGCGGCAAAATCTTCGTGTGTGAAACCGACATCTCTTTGCGTTGTATTCTGATTGACCATGCGTGTTTTCCTAGGACTGAGTCTCCATAACTGAGGTTTGCCTCCGGCTGATGGGTGTTACAGAATTGAACGGACAGGGCGATGATTGCAAGCAAGTCCTCCTTTGACGAAACACCGCATCACCTTCGTTTGAAGGCGAATTGACTAACAGCATAGCAAATTCTATCCCACTACTACGACTTTGTGGGTGGCTTTTTTTGGGGAATCTTAAAAATCGGGATAATGTCCGGTCTGATAGGGGGAATGGATGGGGGTAACGCCGATGGCGATCGCCCTTAGGAGGACCTCACGTAGAGATGGCGCAGTTGGGCGCGGTTTCAGGGGAGACATCCTGAGGCTCGTCGAGGGATTCGTCGAGGGGGTCGTCGGGACGACTTTCTCGCAGGCGATCGAGGGCTTCGACGAAGTCGCGAACGCCCTGAAATTGCTGATAGACGGAGGCGAAGCGCACATAGGCGACTTCGCTGAGGTCTTTGAGGGAATCGAGGACAATTTCTCCGATTTCGCTGGTGTGAATTTCCCGTTTGGTTCGCTGGTGTAGGCGTAGTTCGATGTCATCAACGATCGCCTCTAAGCGTTCGGGGGCGATGGCCGTTTTCTCACAGGCCCGGACGATGCCTCGTAGCAGTTTGGATCGATCAAACGATTCCCGTTTACCATCTCGTTTGATGGCAATCATGGGGACAAATTCGATGCGTTCATAGGTCGTAAAGCGGCGTTGACAGTTCAGACACTGTCGCCGACGACGGACGCTTTGCCCAGATTCGGTGGAACGAGATTCTAAAACGCGGCTTTCTGTATGCTCGCAGAAGGGACAACGCATAACAATTGGGGTAGAAACCCAATAACAATTGACAGGTATTAGCAGACATGATAACAGACGCACTACACGAATGTAGTACGTCTGGGCAAGATCTGACTCCTGTCGTAGCGGTTCCCACGACAGGAGTGGATAACCGATATCGAGCTGATATCAGAACAATAAGGGGTTATTTGCCGATTTTGGGGGTTTCGCGGAAGGCGATGGCAAAGAACAATAAAGCCAGGGTTGCCGCGAGGAGCAGAATGTAAATGACGCTTTCCATAATCTCTAAAAACTCAACGTGGGACAGTCTTAGTCTATCAAAGGAATCATGTTAAGGATTTGAGGAAGTGGCGATCGCCACCTCCCCAAAGGGTCCTGTTGGCCTCAGGCGCAGCTAAAGCGACCTGAGTTATGCCATTTCTTGCTCGACCCGAGTGGTTTTGTCTCCCACTTTCTGGAAGGCACCCCATTCCACTTGATCTTCGTCAAGTTCAGGGTCAATCCCAGCGAACACGTCGCGGAACAGAGTCCGAGACCCGTGCCAGATGTGACCGAAGAAGAACAGCAGGGCGAAGCAGACGTGACCGTAGGTGAACCAACCGCGAGGACTGGTACGGAAGACGCCGTCGGATTCGAGGGTTTCGCGATCGAACTCGAAGGGTTCGCCGAGTTGCGCTTTACGGGCATAGCGTTTGACGAGAGCGGGGTCGCTGACGGTGGTTCCGTCCAGTTGACCGCCATAGAAGCTGGCGGTGACACCCACTTGCTCAAAGCTATATTTCGATTCCGCGCGACGGAAAGGAATGTCGGCCCGGACAATTCCGTCTTTGTCGGTGAGGACAACGGGGAAGGTTTCAAAGAAGTTGGGCAGACGACGCACAAAGAGTTCGCGTCCTTCGCTATCGGTGAAGACCGGGTGACCGAGCCAGCCTTGGGCCAGTCCGTCGCCTTTGTTCATCGGACCGGTGCGGAACAAACCACCTTTGGAGGGGTTGTTACCCACATAGTCGTAGAAGGCCAGTTTTTCGGGAATTTGTTCCCAGGCTTCTGAGGGGCTGGCGCCGTTGGCCATGTTGGTTTGAACGCGACGCTGGATTTCCTGTTGGAAATAGCCCTGATCCCATTGATAGCGGGTGGGACCAAACAGTTCGATGGGAGTGGCTGCACTGCCGTACCACATGGTTCCGGCGACCACGAAGGCGGCAAAGAAGACAGCGGCAATACTGCTGCTGAGAACCGTCTCGATGTTCCCCATCCGTAGGGCGCGGTAGAGCCGTTCGGGGGGACGAACTGTTAAGTGGAAGAGTCCGGCGATAATACCGACAATCCCAGCGGCAATGTGGTGGGAGACAATTCCGCCGGCGTTAAAGGGGTTGAACCCTTCGGGTCCCCAGGCGGGGGCTACCGGTTGAATGCTGCCAGTTAAGCCGTAGGGGTCGGAGACCCACATTCCCGGTCCAAAGAGACCGGTCAGGTGGAAGGCGCCGAACCCGAAGCAGAGAAGCCCCGACAAGAACAGGTGAATCCCAAACATTTTGGGTAGGTCGAGGGCGGGTTCGCCGGTGCGAGGATCTCTGAAGAGTTCTAAGTCCCAGAAGACCCAGTGCCAACAGGCGGCGAGAAATAGTAATCCTGAAAGAACGATGTGAGCGAGGGCGACGCCTTCAAAGGACCAGAAGCCGGGATCGACTCCGGTTTCTCCGGTGACGCTCCAACCACTCCAAGACCCGGTAACGCCAAGGCGCGCCATGAAGGGCATGACGAACATTCCTTGCCGCCACATGGGGTTAAGAACGGCGTCGCTCGGGTCGTAGGTGGCGAGTTCAAATAGGGTCATTGAACCGGCCCAGCCTGCGACGAGGGCCGTGTGCATTAAATGCACGGCAATCAGCCGACCCGGATCGTTCAGGACGACTGTGTGTACACGGTACCAGGGTAGTCCCATTGACTACGCTCCTCCTTATATGACGTGATTTGAGTGATGGTCAACGCTTGTCTATCTTACGAATTGACCGGGCTGACCGCCGGGTTTGGGGTTACGGTTGGGCTGTTGTAAAACACAGCCGTGTTAACTCCCTTCAAGACGATCAGGTTCGGTGCTAGTGCAGTTGTTTTTAGGGCTGCATCAATTAAAGATTATTAAAGAAGTGTATCGATTCTGAGACGCGATCGCAAGGGTATTTTACGAATTGTTGGGGATAAATGGGTCTCGACAATGACACGTGAACGGCGATCGCTCTTTGGGGTAACGAATTGTTAATTTTTAGGTAAATCGAGTTGACAGGTGACTGATGATGTGCATAGTCGGGTCAGAACTTGTTCGGCATCCATGAGGCGTTTGAGCATCACATGAGAAATGCTGGTATCTTTCGTGTCTAGGGTCTGGGGGCGGACTTCAACCATCAACACGGCGGCTTCAACCCGATACAGCCAGAGTCGCTCACCTCGTTCAACTAAACAGAGGTCGAGACGTTCAATGTCAGGCGGTCGTCGCCAAGCATTGACATTCCAGAGTCCTTGGGTTCCCCAAACGCGAGCAACAGTCCAGCCTTCTGATAGAAAAAAGTATTTCACCGATCGTTAATGCAATTCGTCACAGTCCATAGGATGCCCCATACCTTACCGCTAATTGACCACGAATTGTCGTTTACAGGGACACTTCGGGAATCTTTTGTCGGTTCGTGAGGGGGCGATCGCCGGCTGACAGTCCCGCAGACTCCAGTTTATGACAAAAACACGATCGCAGATCACAGGGGCCAGAACCCGCTTGACGGCGGGGAAACTCTTGTCCCTGTTGATAGGCGGCCCAATACTGCTGAAATTGCTGGGCGATTTGGGTCAAGTCTCGCCGCGTCGCTTCATGGTCACGAGAGGAATAGTCAAATTGCCAACATTGAGTCGCTTGAGTCGAGTCTGGCCCCGATTGGCGGTCCGATTCAGCGGCGGCCCCTTCGACAAACCAGTAAATCAGAGAAATCGATTCAGGAGGATACGAACTGGTTTCAGCTAAAACAAAGAGATAGAGGCGGGTTTGCCAGTTTTGTTTGAGCCACGTCGGCTGACGGGGACGGCGATAGGTTTTCCAGTCCAGGATTTGCGCCCGCTTCGGCGACAACAGCAGCAAGTCGTAACGCACCAGCCAGAGGATATTCTGCCAGAAGAAGCTGCGTTCATGTTCGGCGTCCCGTAGGGTAATCGAGTCACGATTGGGGTTGGGGGTGATGCAAGTTGGGGCGTACCGGTCAAAGTCTTCTATCCAGCCTCGCAGTTTGTCCCCTTCGGGTAACACCGACTCGATGGGGAGGCCGAGTTCCCGTTGTTGCATCAGTTGGTGAAAGCGGTTTCCTTCGGCGAGTCGTTGCTGTTGTTGAGGAGGCCGAGGCGCCTCCCGATGCTCGATGAGGCTAATTTGGAACCAGCGCGGGCAGTCTTGTAGGCGATTGAGATGGCTTTGGGAGAGGCGCAAAACTGGCTCAGGGTCAGGAGTTGAGGGGGGAGAGGCTTGGGGTTGAGAAAAGTTTTTTGCGCTCATGGCTTGCGTCAGAGAATAGATGTGTTATGATTAGATCTGCGAACGGGGCGTAGCGCAGCTTGGTAGCGCACCACTTTGGGGTAGTGGGGGTCGTGGGTTCAAATCCCGCCGCTCCGATTTCAGGATAATATCCTCCGAACAGCCTGTAAGTCTTCTTAGGAAGAGTTGCAGGCTGTTTGTTGTTCCGGTTGATGCTAAGACCTTGATTTTAGACAGTTGAGACGGGACAGGCAATAAGAATGTAACTTTTGGTTTATGGTTGTTTTCCTGAAAAACAACGTACTTTTTGTTGTGTCATTTTGCCAGAAATAGAAACAGCAAGTCCGGTTTGTACGGATTAACGGAAGCAAGTTAAGAACAATACCAATACTTTAAAATAGAGAGAGTTTTATTTCGTTGAGGGACGACTGGCCCTAACATCTGCAACAGATTGGGGTTAGCCTCCATTAACGTCACGACACATGACTTAACTTGAGATTGCCTTAAATGGGGCGATCGCCTTTCTTTTTGCGTTCTCATATCATGACTTTCGCTATGTCTCCCGATCCCGACGCCTATGCTGCCTTGCAGGAGGAAGTGGAACGACTGCGGCAAGCCCTTGACGATCGCGAGGCCCGGTTACGGCAACTCCAAGAAACATTGCCCGCCTGCTTCTATGAATTACATCGATCGCCCCAGGGGAACCTCTCCTGGCATCATGTCTCTAGGGGGAGTCGGGAGTTGTTGCACTTAGAACCCGAGAATTTCGGGAGTTGGGTCGATCGCATCCATCCCCAAGATCGCCCCCGCTGGCACCAGGCCATCGCCACTTCCGAAGCCACAGACACAGATTTAGCCTGGCAAGGACGAGTAACGTTGCCCCAGTCTCAGGACTTGGACTACGCCGTGATTCGGCTGCTGGCGCGACCGCAACCCCAAGCCGATGGGTCAACCCGTTGGCAGGGGTTAGCCATTGCTGTTGACGCGCCGACGGTCCATGCAACGCCCAATCAAACCCCGGCCTTTTTCGCCTCCTTATTAGAAATTCTACCGGTGGCGGTGTTGGTCAAAGCCGCTGAGGATTTTCGCTTTTGTGCCGTCAATAGTACGGGGGCGCAGTTGTTTGGGCGTAAGGTTGAGGACTTATTGGGTAAAAATGACTATGAGTTGTTTCCCAAAGATCAGGCCGATGAATTTCGTCGGGTCGATGAGCAGGTTCTGACTCATCATGAGGTGGTTGAAATTCCCCTTGAGTTGGTGCAAGTTGGCGATCGTAATCGCTTAATGCGTGTTCGTAAATTAGCGATTTGGGATGGCGATCGCCCGACTCATGTGGCGATCGTCTGTGAGGATATCACAGAACAAGAAACCACCAAAGCCCAACTGGCCCAACAAGAACGCACCTTGCGGGCCATCATGGACAATGCCCCGATTTGGATTTGGACCACCGATGTCTCGGGGCATATGAACTTTATTAACCGCACCTTCTGCGATGATGTGGGGGTGACACCGGGCCAGGTGTATGAAGCGGGTCACTATCAAGAGGTGTTTGGCGAAGAAGCCGTGCGCAATTGCGTCGAGTCCGATCGCATCAGCTTCGCTCAGGATGAGCCTTGTTTTGCCGATGAACAGTTCCCCTTTGTCGATGGCCAGATCCATCATCTCGAAACCATTAAGGTGCGTCTGAAAGACAGCCAGGGCAGGGTAACGGGCTTAGTGGGGTTAGCCCTCGATGCCACAGAACGCAAACAGGCTGAGGCAGAATTGGCCCAACAGCGATCGCTCCTTGATACCTTTATCGATACGGCCCCGGTGGGGATGGCGATTCTCGATGGTCAATTTCGCTATTTGCAGGTGAACGAGAATCTGGCCAAGATGACCGGATATCCCGTTGAGTACCATTTAGGCCGTTCCTTAGCCGAGATTGTGCCGGATTTGGCTCAGACGCTGCATCCGCGAGTGCAGAGGATGCTCGAAACCGGGGACCCGCTGCTGCATCAAACCTTTAGCGGGCAAACAGCCGCCCAGCCAGGAGTGGAGCGACATTGGCTATTTTCGGCCTTTCCCATCCGCGATCGCAACCAACAGGTGATTGCCTTTGGGGCGACAGTGTTAGATATTACCCAACGACAGCAGGCCCAAGACCAATTGCAGCGGCTGACTCGTAACCTTCAGGATGCCCAACGTATCGCCCATATTGGCAATTGGGAGATTGATGTGGCTACAGGGCAAACCACCTGTTCCGATGAGATTTTTAACATTATTGGTATTCCAGTGCGTCAGGAGCCTCTCACTCAAGAGGAGATGTTTGCCTATTTCCATCCTGACGATCGCCCTCGGGTTCGTCAAGGGATTCGCCATTGTATTGACACGGGAGACTCCTATGACATCGATGTGCGGATTATTCGGGCCAACGGAGAGTTGGGCTATGTGCGAGAGAAATGTGAGGCTCAGTATGATGACGTGGGCAATTTAATCAGTATCTTTGGCATTGCCATGGATATTACCGAACGCAAGATGGCGGAGTTGACCTTACGGGAGAGTGAAGAACGCTTCCGAACCTTAGTTGAGGCGACAACTCAGATTGTCTGGAATGCCAACGCCAAGGGAGCGTTTACCTCCGAACAGCCCGATTGGAGTGAATTTAGTGGTCTGAGTTTCGAGAAGTTGCGAGATTGGGGCTGGATTAATAGTATCCATCCGAGCGATCGCAATGAAACCACCGCCGTTTGGTCCCATGCAGTGCAAACCCGTAGTCTCTATCAGATTGAACATCGCCTGCGACGGGCCGATGGGCAATATCGGGATATGAGTGTGCGGGCCGTGCCGATTGTAGATGAGGAGGGCAATCTACGGGAGTGGATTGGCGTCCATACCGACATTACGGACCGCAAAGATGCCGAACGAGCCTTGCAACAGTCTGAGGCCAAATTACGGCAGCAGGCCGAGAATTTGCAATCGACCCTCGATGAGTTGCAACGAACCCAAAATCAGTTAGTGCAAAGTGAGAAGATGTCAGCCCTGGGGCAGTTGGTGGCGGGGGTAGCCCATGAGATTAATAATCCGGTGAACTTTATTTATGGCAATCTCACCCATGCCGATGAGTATACTCAGGACTTGTTGCGGCTGATTGCCACCTATCAACACCAGCATCCAGAACCCGATGCGGTGGTGGAGGAGATGATTGAGGAGGTGGATTTAGAGTATCTCATCGATGACTTGCCCCGCTTGCTGACCTCGATGCGGGTGGGGGCGCAACGGATTCGTGATATCGTGCGATCGCTGCGGAACTTCTCTCGCCTCGACGAATCCGAATTCAAAGCCGTGAATCTTCATGACGGCATTGAAAGCACTCTGATGATTCTGCAAAACCGCCTCAAAGCGAAACCCGAGTCAGCG
Organism: Phormidium sp. SL48-SHIP; assembly: GCA_004299065.1. GTDB lineage: Bacteria > Cyanobacteriota > Cyanobacteriia > Cyanobacteriales > Geitlerinemataceae > Sodalinema. The sequence goes on from SIHH01000119.1 coordinate 9,005, forward strand.
GGAATTGAGATTGTGCGGCGTTATGGCAACTTGCCCCTCGTCGAATGCTATGCCGGGCAAATCAATCAGGTCTTGATGAATATCCTGGCCAACGCCGTCGATGCCCTCGAAGAACGAGATGCCCGTCGCAGCCCTTCCGAACTCGATGCCGCCCCCAGTCGCATTACCATTACCACCGCCGTCACAGAGCAAAAATCGGTGCAAGTGGTCATCGCCGATAACGGCGTGGGGATTCCCCCAAACATCCAAAAACACATTTTTGACCCCTTCTTTACCACCAAACCCATCGGCAAAGGGACCGGGTTAGGGATGTCCATTAGCTATCAGATTATCACCGACAAGCATCAAGGGAGTTTAACCTGTCATTCCGAACCGGGTTTAGGAACCCGCTTCATGATTGAAATCCCCATTCGTCAAACCCGGTCTGCGGTCCCTGACTCTCGCTGATATTCAACATCTCGGGAATTGGTCTCTCCCCCGCCGCCATTCTTCCCTAGAGTGGCTATCCTGGAAGCTGTGGGTGCATTCGTGCCTCAAGGGGCCGATACCCAGAAAAACATTAATAGAATCATCAATACAGCGATTATGACAACCGTTTACGTCCATCCCACGACGGGCAATAATAGTAATCCGGGTGATGCGGAACAGCCGTTTCAGACCATTACCCATGCCCTGGGCCAAGCCACTGCCGGCACCTTGGTACAGTTGGCAGTGGGCCAATATACTGAGGAGACCTTTCCCCTGACCATTCCCTCTGGAGTCAAGTTGGTGGGCAATGAAAGCAACAAGGGCAAAGATATCCTGATTACTGGGGGAGGAACCGTCGGGACCAGTGATGGGAATCAGTCCTTGACGATTCGCCTCGATGCCGATGCAGAAGTACGGGGAGTGACCGTCTCGAACCCCGAACTTCGTGGAACTGGGATTTGGATTGAGTCCGGTAGCCCCACGGTGGCCGATAGTACCCTCGTCAACTGTAAACGAGAGGGCATCCGCCTCATGGGAACGGCGAAACCCATTTTGGATAATAATGTCTTGACAGGAAACGCATCTTATGGTATATGGGCGTTGAAAAACGCCAAAGGGGAAATCCGCAACAATACCCTACGCAACAATGGAACCGGAATTGGGGTTGGTGAGAATGCGGCCCCCCTGATTGCCAATAATTTGATTCAGCAGAGTCGGTATGGGCTAGTCCTCAATGGGGACGCTCGTCCGGTGTTGCGGGGCAATATCATCGAGGATAATGATGATTATGGCGTGTCGGCGACAGCTTCAGCACTCCCGGATTTAGGCAAAGCCGAGGAACCGGGGGGCAATGTCTTCCGCAACAATGGCATCAAAGACTTACTGAACGCCACCAGTCAAACCTTCATCTCGGCGGGGAACCAACTCAACCCCGATAAAGTGGAGGGGTCCGTTGATTTTGTAGCCGTCGATGGCGGTGTTCCGACACCCACGCCAACGCCGACCCCCACACCCGACCCCACACCCACCCCGACACCCACACCCACACCCACACCCACACCCACACCCGACCCCACACCGACGCCCACACCCTCCCCCTCACCGCCAACAGAACTCACGGACATTAAGGGTCATTGGGCCGAACCCTTTATTCAGGCCTTATTTGACCGGCAATTGGTCAGTGGTATGGGGGATGGGACTTTTAAACCCAACGCCCCCATTACTCGGGCCGGGTTTGCGGCCTTGTTGGCCCAAGCCTTTGACAAACCCCTAACAGAGTCAGCGAAGACCTTTACAGACATTCCCAGTAACTTCTGGGGTCGCGATGCGATTACGAAAGTGACGCGGATGGGCTTTATTTCCGGGTTCCCCAACGACACCTTTCGTCCGGGGGAGAATGTGACCCGTCTGCACGTCTTGTTGGCCCTAAATGCGGGATTGGGATTGAGTGAAGGGAATCAGAATCATCTCAACTTCTATACCGATAAATCCCAGATTCCCGGTTGGGCGACAGCGGCGGTAGCCAAGGCCACGGATGCCAAGTTAGTGGTCAACTATCCCAGTTTGCGGTATCTGCGACCGATGTTGGATGCAACTCGGGCAGATGTCGCGGTGATGGTTTATCAGGCCTTAGTTCAGGAGGACAATTTCCCCGTGATTGAGTCGCCCTATCTGGTGGATGTGGAAGCAACGAATGTGCCGAAGTTCTCCGACATTGAGGGTCACTGGGCCAAGGACTTTATTATCGAGTTAGCCAGTAAGGGAGTCATCACGGGCCTACCCGATGGAACCTTCCGGCCCGACAAGAAAATGACGCGGGCCGAGTATGCAGCCTTGTTGGCCACAGCGTTCGACCCCCGGCCAGAACGGGCCACAGTCAAGTTTCAGGATGTCCCCAGTAGCCATTGGGCTAAAGCCGCCATTGACAAGACCTATGAAGGGGGATTCCTCTCTGGATTTTCCGAAACCACCTTTGGCCCCAATTTAAATGTGCAGCGACTCCAAGTGTTGTTGTCGTTGGTGAATGGGTTAGACCTCTCAGGTGGGTCAGCGGAGTTACTGAATCAGTACGACGACCGGGACCAAATTCCCACCTGGGCCGAACCAGCAGTAGCGACAGCGACCCAGAAGCAATTTGTGGTCAATCATCCTGATGTCAGGAAACTTCATCCAGACCAAGATGCAACGCGGGCCGATGTTGCAGCGATGGTCTATCAAGCCTTGAAGGATGCGAACAAGTGGAATTTGTCAGGGATTAATTCCGACTACATCGTGACAGCCTAAGTCCAGGCCAAGTTCCCCGTCCACCAAGACCGAGAAACCGAGTGTCTCCAAGACACCCGGTTTCTGGTAACTGAGAAACCGAGTGTCTCCAAGACACCCGGTTTCTGGTATTCGACCCGAA
>SIHH01000120.1 GCA_004299065.1 Phormidium sp. SL48-SHIP
TGAGTTGACTAATGCCATATTTCCAGGATGGGTCTAATCCAGTCCCAATGGGTCGAGGAATTGGCAGGAATGCAAAAAATAAATAAATTGTCAAGATACCACAGATAATTTTAATGATTGTATCTGGGTGAATGGTGATGGAAATGGGTTTCATTTTGGCTTAGGTGGGTCTCCTTTATAGCAATTCCCATATTGGTGAGTTACAGACTCTCTAGTGGAGAGGGGAGAGGGAACAGGGAACAGGGAACAGGGAACAGATCATCCAGAAAAGCTGTACCTCATCAGACTGGGAAACGCGATATCATGTTGGAGGTTTCCGTTTTTCCCACCTTCTTATTCCGAGTTCAAGTCCGATGACCATCAACAGCCAGAAGGCGGGCAACACGGGACGAAGATAGCGATCGCCCGCCCCAACGGACCAACTGCTAACATCGATATAGGCCACCAGTAGCACCCGCACGACAATACACCATAGCAGTATTCCTGCACCAATGAGCAGCCCCTGAGAGGCGCTCAGACCACCCCAAAGCCATCCCAAGACTGCTAAGCCCAAGAGAACCGGAAACAGCCATTGATAAAGCTGAGAAACGGCGGTAATTAAAGCATCTTTAACCTGATTCCCCGGCAGAGAACGAGCCTCGATAAAATCGGCGGCTTCTCGGGTAATCTCACGATAATAGCGCTCTCGCAGCTCAATATCTTCGAGTCCTGAATCAAGCCGCAACACCAAGGAACTGCGCGTTAATTGATATCCCAGTTCGCCACTGCGACGTAACCAAGGGATAACGAGATTCCCGGAGAGGGAGGGAACAAAACTAACCCAAGTTTGGGGTTGACAGTCGAGCCAATTCCGCTCACAGGCCCCATTCACTTCGCGGGCAATTTGCTGATAAAAGGCTTCAGTTTTAGGTGCTGATTGATAGAATCCTTCGGAGTCCACAGCATCCCGTAAAGCCCAAAAAAAGATACCGGCGGCGTAATCATCGCACACCCCCAAGCCGCAGGAAGCGGCGCGCCAACCGTCATCGGCGGGAATTTCGAGGTGGGGGGCTAAGCGACGAAAACTGGGACTCACATCATAAATCTCGGCACGAGTTGCGGCCGGAACAGTAATTTGAGGGCGCTGACGCTCTGGGGCCACTCGCTGTAAGCTGCTATAGGCGGCCCGGAGTCCGGGGGCTTTGAGGTCGTAGGTGTGATATAGCCCATAGTCGAGATAGGTTGTCCAAGCTAGGAATGAGGTCAGGACGACCCCTGGCGCGACCGTTAGCAGGCTTGCAGCGGTAAAAGTGGTGAAACGAGTGCGCGAGGCAAAACAGGACTGTTTTAGGGCAATATAGCCGTAGCACAGGGCAATAATGGGGACGATCCAAATGCCTTCGGGGCGGGTATTCCAAAATCCGGCCAGGAGAATACCGAGAATAAGAGCGTTGAGGAGGAAACGACGGGGTTGACGGTGGTCTTTGAGAAGATGGAGACAGACCCCGAGAATGGCAGCGGTGAGGGGGAGATAGAGGACTTCCTGGAGGGTTTGCCGGTTCCAGTGATAGGAAAAGGGGGCTAGGGTATAGAGAAGGAGAAATAAACCGGTTGCTCGGGCAGATTGGAGCCAACGCTGGAGGCTAAGGGCCAGAAAGACGCCAGCGGCGAGATAAACCAGTTCTTGGGCGAATCGTAGCGGTAGGCCTAGGAGGGAACTGGCGGCGATAAAGGCGGGATATCCCGGTTGACGGGCTAAAACGAGACCGTCATAGGGAACATGGGGGTCTAGGAGTTGTGTGGCGCGGATGATGTAGCGGAGGTTATCATGGCGGGCCAGGGAGGCGTGAATGGGGAGATGGGCGATCGCCCCGAGTTTAAAGACAACCAGAGCGATCGCCAACCCCACAACCCCCCAGCCTCGCCGTGAGAGTTGCGCCATCCTACCGCAGATGTTCTAGGGTACGGGCGCCACCGGTGAAGCGATCGAGGAATAAACTCATCACCGTCCGCTCCCGGACTTTAATACTGGCTTGAACCGCCATCCCGGATTGTAGGGGAACGCGCATATCTGATTTCGGTAAATCAAAATGTTGCTGTTCTAACTCAATGGTGACGGGAAAGGCGTAAAACTGGCGATTCTGATCAGGTTCCAAGACATCCTGGCCAATCGAGGTTAGAGTTCCCGGAATCGTGCCAAACTCCATGGCGGGGAAGGCGTTAATTTGAATTTCCACCTCCATCCCTTCGGTAATAAAGCCAATATCGTTGTTGGTGACAAAGACATTGGCCACCAAATTGGTATTAGGGACAATTGTCACCACCGGTTCAGTGGTATTGAGAACAAACCCAGAGCCGCTGCCCTCTTCATTTTGGCCAAAGTTGGGCAGAACTTCAAAGACGACCCCATCAATGGGCGATCGCAACTCCGTAAAGCGTAACTCCTGTTCCGCCGCCGCCAACTGACTGGTTAACTGAGTATCCTGCTTCTGGTTCTCAGAAATCGCCTGATAGGCTTCTCGTTCTGAGGTTGCCTGGATCGTTCGTAAACGAGCTCGGGCCTCCTGGATAGCCTCTTCGAGTCGTCCGAGTTCACCCCGTAGGCGATCCTGTTCAGCACGTCGGGAGAGGATTTCAGACTGCAAGCCTTCAACTTCCGATTCCCGTTGTCGCTGGGTATCGCGAATCTGTGTAATTTCAGCTTGTCGAGCCAGGATATCATCTTGCGCGCTGGAGACTTCCTGTTCTCGGTTCATCACCTGCTGACGTTGGCGGGTGACTTGTAGGCGAGCAATCCCCCCATCTTCGAGGAGTGGCTCCAAATCCGCCAAGATGTTTTCATCTTCTTGTAAGACGGCGCGGGAGCGTTCGAGGCGGCGTCGAGACTCCTGTAAGCGATCTTCGGCCGTGGCTAACTGTTGGCGATCAGAATTGCGTCCATCTTCAGCGATCGCTAGCCGACTTTGCAAACTCGAAATCTGAGCATCGAGCGCAATAATTTGCCCCCGAGTTTGCGTCAACTGGGTTTCCAACTGACGAATTTGACTATTCGTGGCATCTTGTTGCGAAGCCAGTTCAGCTCGGCGGGCCTGAACCCGTTGGATTTGGGTGCGATCGAACTCACCCGCAGCATCGAGGACCCCAAGATCTAATCCTTCGGCCTGAGCCTGAAAGGCCTGGGCCTCACTACGCCGTTGGTCGCGGGCCTCCCGCAGCGACTCCACTGAGGCGCGGGATACGGTCGAGTCCAGGGTAACCAGTAAATCTCCCTCATTCACCTCATCGCCCCCGGCCACGTGAATCTCTCGCACCACACCGCCGCCAGGGACTTTCACCTCTCGCAGGGAGCCTTCGGGTTCGAGTTTCCCTTCGGCGGGAATGGATTGATCCATTTTCGCTAACGAGGCCCAAACCACCCCGGAGGTGGTAATGGCCACAATTAGCCAAATCAGCGCTCGAGTCCAAAAGGCGGGCTGTTCGAGGATTACGGGTTGTTCTTGGATTGACTCAATTCGTTCGATATTATTCATGACGTTTCCCTTGGCTTCGACAGATCATCTGCGCCCCATCCTCAACATGATAGACATGAGCATGACCCCTACAACTGAGACTGCTGTTGTTCATAGAGACAGTAGTACCGCCCTTTTAGTGCCATCAATTCTTCATGGGTTCCCTGTTCAACCAATGCCGCATTATCCATCATCAGGATGCAGTCGGCCCCTTGAACCGTCGGTAAACGGTGGGTGATGAAGAACACGGTGCGTCCCCGGAATTCTTCGACGAGGTTCTGACAGACTAAACTTTCAAGGTTGTAGTCTAGGGCGCTGGTGGCTTCATCGAGAATCAACAGGTTGGGTTTTTGGAGAACCGTTCGGGCGATCGCAATCCGTTGTCGTTGTCCCCCAGAGAGGGCTGAGCCACGTTCCCCAACCACGGTGTTATAGCCCTGAGGTAGCGTCATGATAAAGTCATGAGCCACCGCCACTTTCGCGGCGTTAATAATCTCTTCATCCGTTGCTTCGGGGTTGTTTAGGGCAATGTTGGCCTTAATGGTGTTGTTAAACAAGAGCGTATCTTGCAGCACCACCCCGACCTGTCGGCGCAAGGAATAGAGTTCGACTTTGTTGATGTCATAGCCATCAATGTGAATCCGTCCCGTTTCCGGAGGATAAAGCCGTTGCAACAGCTTCATGAGGGTACTTTTACCCGACCCACTTTGTCCGACAATCCCGACAAAAGACCCAGCGGGAAAATCAATGTTGACATTGGCGACGTTTAATGCACCCGTGGGAACGAAGCGGAAGCAGACATCTTCAAATCTAACGTGTCCTTCGATATTCGGCAGGGGAATGTTGAGGCGATCGTTGTCGTTACTCTCGGGTTCGGAGTTGAGAATATCCCGCAGACGCTCAATGGACATCCCCACTTCCTGGAAGCTTTGCCAAACTTGGACAAAGCGCAACAGTGAGCCGGTCACATTTCCCGAGATAATCCGGAAGGCGATGAGCTGACCCAATGTTAGCTCCTGGTTAATCACCAAATAGGCCCCCACCCACAACAGCAACAGGGACGAGAGTTTATTGAGGAACCCAGCCACGGAACTCGCGGCGGTGTTGGTGAGAATCGTTCGGAAGCCCGCGTTCATGTAACGCGCATAGCGTTCGTACCAGTTCCAGCGGGAGGTTAGCTCAATGTTTTGCGCCTTGACGGTCTGCATCCCGTTGAGGGTTTCCACGAGATAAGATTGAGCATCGGCGTAGCGTTCGGCCCGTTTCAGCAACAGTCGCCGCACAATGGGCGAGACAAAGACGATTAAAGCCGTAAAGAAGGGAACCGTCACCAGAGAGACCGCTGTCAGTAGCCAACTGTAGGTCAGCATCACGGCGATATAGATCACCGAGAAGACAGCATCGAGAACCACCGTCAGAGCCGTCCCCGTGACGAACTGACGAATGTTAGCCAACTCGTTCACCCGTCCGGCGATATCCCCCACCCGGCGTTTATCGAAGTAGCCCAAGGGGAGTCGGAACAGGTGGTCGATGACCTCGGAACCGAGGTTGAGGTCAATGCGGTTGGTGGTATCAACAAAGAGGTACGTTCGCAGACTGGTGAGCAGGGCCTCAAATAGAGCCACCCCAATCATGAAAATCCCTAAGATGTTGAGGGTTTCAATGCTACGTTGACCGAGGACTTTATCGATGATGACCTGGGTCAGCAGTGGGTTAGCGAGTCCGAAGAGTTGGACAAAGAAGGAGGCGATGAAGACCTCAATCAAGACCTTTTTGTAGCGCAGCATGGAGGGGAGGAACCACCACATGCTGAATTTCTCGGACTGATCGCCAGAGGGGGGCTGAACTAGGACGACTTCAGCGACATCTCCCTCGACCATTTCGGCGACTTGGGCCGGGGTGCGATGGAGAATCCCCACTTCGGGGACGGCGAGGACAATTTCTTTCTCGGTAATGTTGTAGAGAATGGCGTAGCTATCTTGCCATTTCATCATCCCCGGTGCTTGTAGCCGCCCGAGGGAGCCTTTGGGGATGCGAGCCAGCTGGGCTTGAACCCCCAGGGTGGGCATAATGGTGCCGCAGCCGTAGAGTGAGACGGCCCCTTTGCTTTTGAGCTGCTGTTCGAGCAATTTGCGGATGGCATCCTTGCGGAAGTTGATCCGCATATGCTTACAGAGCATATGGAAGCAGGCTAAGGGAGAGCCAATCGGACCACTACCGCGAATGTGAGGGTAGCGCGGTGGGGGAGCGAGGGGATCTCGGGGGGGATCTGGCGGTCGCGGCGGCGCTTCGGGGATATTGGCCAGGGCGTTGCTGGCGCTAGAGACATTGTTACTGGGGACAATGGCTCTTGTGTCGCCGTTGTTGGAGTCTGGCGGCTCTTGTCCGTCGCTTGGGTCGCTGTCGCTATCTGGGGTGGCGGGAAGTTGGGGGGAGCCGACGGATTGGCTAACTTTGGCGGTCCAGGGAACGCCGACTAAGCGTAGGGATTGTTCGAGTCGTGTGCGATTGTAGCGGGCCGGGTAGAGGCGATCGCCGACTTTGGCCTCGTCGAGTTCACCGCGACTGACCAGCCAGAGGAGTTGAGGATCGAGGCGCTCTGGCTCTAAGTGTTGTCCTGAGTCGAGATCGATGATTTGGGCTTCGGACCAGAGATCGTAACAGAGGCTTTTAATATCGGCGGTTGCATCGGCTCGCCGTTGTAATTCGGCACTGCTGAGTTCAAAGACTTCGGTCAGACTGGGGTGTTCTCGCACGGCCCGATTAAAGTCGGCTTCGTTGCGCAGACAGTCCCGAAAGTCGTTGACATTGATGCTGACGCAAATGGTTTCGCTTGAGGCCAGGGCGGTTTCACAGGGTAATCCCCGGATGACGCTAATCCAACCGAGGACTTCACCGGCTCCCACGAGGCGCAAACTGGTTGAATTGCCATTGCGGCGATCGTAGCCGAGAACTCGGACTTGTCCTTGGTAGATGATGGAAATCTGGGCGGGCATTTTATCCCGTACCAGCAGGGGTTGTCCCATGCGATAGCGCAAGAGTTGCGCTTTGGCGGCTAACTGACGCAACCGATCAGGGTGCAGGCGGTCAAAGGGAGCCGTTTGGGCGAGAAAATCGGAAATTTGGGGTTGGGAGGTGGTCTGAGTCATACGGACGCTGGGGATGAAGACAAGCGTTTAAAGTAGTCGGCGGCAATGGTTTGTACTTCTTGTTGGAGCCAGTTGACGTAGAGTTCATCTAACATCCGCTGGTGCATGGCTGAGTCGAGTTGCGCGGGATGAAACTCGTCGAGGCGAACAATGATAAACCATTCTGCCAGAGGACGGGGTGGCCAAAGTTGTCCCGGTTGACTGACCGACAAGAGTTTGCCGATGGCGGGGTGAGGTCGGTTTAAGGAGACAGGGCCAAGCTTCCCGCCGGTGCGAGCTTCGGGACCCTGGGAATAGTCGCGGGCGCACTCTTCAAAATTTTGTTCCCCTTCGTTAATGCGATAGTACAGTTCTTGGGCTAATCCTTCATCTTGGGTGCGGATGAGGGAGTAGACCACTTGATCTAAGCTGGATTTACGGGTCATAAAGTGCGATCGCACTTTTGGCCCCCAGGTGGTTTCCTTAAACTTTTGTAATAATATCGGTCGTATGGCCAGGGCTTCGAGTTCGGCTAGGGTCATGCCATTGGCTTTCAACCAAGCCTGTTGGATCTCCGGAGAGGTCAATTGGTTTTGTTTACAAAATTTCTGGACGGCGGCTTGTTGTTCGTCTTCGGGACAGGTGAACTCGGCGATCGCCTGATCGATGACTAGCCCCTGCAAAAATTGTGGCAGCAGCTGATAACGTTTGAGCAGTTGAGGGATTTCTTCTGCTGTAATTCCTTGCTCGCCGACGCGGAAGACTTCAGTCATCGCTCCTGTCAATTCAATCTAATCGAGTAATCTATAAACACCTTAAGACATGAACCAAGGTGGATCATGGCCGGGCCGATGTTACCAGGGCTTAGTTGCCTCTGGTAAGGCAATACTAATCGATCTCGTGTCTTCCACGCTAATACCTGACCCTAGCGATGAGTTCAGGATGGTTGGGTCCTGATTGCGCTGACGGGAGGGCTGGGTGACTTGTTCCGCCCCTTGGCCATTTCTGGGCTGAAGGCGGGTGAGCGCTCAGGAGCATCCGTCTCGGTGATAAAAATCCCGGACTTCGCGCAGTCCTACTCGAAGTCCGGGATCTCTGCCCCTATTTTGATGATAATGACGACGGCACGCTGGGGTTAACCCGTCAAAATTAGGTGTTGGGATGTTTGAAATGCCGCAACCGTTCGGACAGACTATACATAATCTCTAGGGCAAACATGGGCGTCTCTTGAACGGCAAAGAGGAATTTCTTTAGGTCCATCACCGCTAGGGTACAGTCGGTTTGAGCGACGGCTGTGGAGGCTCGGGTTCCCTGAACTCGCACGAGAGACCCTTCTCCAAAGACATCGCCGGCGTTAATGGTTTCGACCACTTGTTTCTCGACGACGAGGTCAACGGCCCCCTCGATAATCCCAAACATGATTTCTCCGGGTTCCCCTTCTCGGAAAATCACATCCCCAGCTTTGTAATGTTGAGGTTCGGTTTGCTTCTGAAAAATTTCAACGGTTCTAGCGGGTTGCAGCATAATGGTTCGATTGTGATGATTACGGGCTTAGGGGCTTAGGTAATGACCGTGGGCGCATTCATGCCAGTATACTGGCGAATCTGGGCCAGGTCTTCGGCAATGGCGATAAAGTCGGCTAAGGCCGTTTGGGGATCGGCGCCATGTTGACTAGAGTCGGGTTCGTAGCTTTCGAGGTAGAGGCGCAGGGTGGCCCCTTGGGTTCCGGTTCCTGAGAGACGGAAGACGATGCGGGAACCATCGGTAAAGCCAATGCGAATGCCTTGATTTTTGCTGACACTGCCATCGACGGGATCGGTATAGCTGAAGTCATCGGCATAGTCGACCTCATATTTGCCTAAGGTTTGGCCAGGGAGGCTTTGCAGTTGCGATCGCAGTCCCTCCATGAGTTGGTTGGCATTCCCTGAGTCGATGCCTTCGTAGTCGTGACGGGAGTAGTAGTTACGTCCGTAGGTTTGCCAATGGTCGCGCACAATCTCTTCGACGGATTGCTGACGCACGGCCAAGATGTTGAGCCAGAAGAGTACGGCCCAGAGACCATCTTTCTCGCGAACATGGTCCGAGCCGGTGCCGAAGCTTTCTTCGCCACAGAGGGTGGCTTGTCCGGCATCGAGAAGGTTACCAAAGAATTTCCAGCCGGTGGGGGTTTCGTAGCAGTTGATGCCCAGTTTCTCCGCGACACGGTCCACGGCGGCACTGGTGGGCATGGAACGAGCCACTCCGGCTAGGCCATCTTGGTAGCCAGGAACCAGGTGGGCGTTGGCGGCTAGAACAGCGAGGCTGTCACTGGGGGTGACGAAGAACTGACGGCCTAAAATCATGTTGCGATCGCCATCGCCATCGGAGGCGGCCCCAAAGTCTGGAGCATCGTCACCGAACATCAACTCCACCAGGTCATGAGCATAGACCAGGTTCGGGTCTGGATGGCCGCCACCAAAGTCTTCGAGAGGGGTTCCGTTCTGAACGCTACCGGGAGCCGCCCCGAGACGCTCTTCGAGAAGCAGATGGGCGTAGGGACCCGTGACGGCATGAAGTGGGTCCATACACAGCCGAAACTGGCCGGAGGTGAGAAAGTCCCGGATGCGATCGAAGTCAAACAGAGATTGCATCAAATCGGCGTAATCGGCAACGGGATCGATGACTTCGACGGTAGTTTCGTTGAGTTGGGTGATGAGTAGGGTATCGAGGTCAACATCCGGCGCTTCTAGGATGTTATAACCCTCAATGGTCTTACTGGCTTCAAAGATCGCTGATGTAACTTTTTCTGGGGCGGGACCGCCGTTGCTAGTATTAAATTTAACGCCAAAGTCTCCCTCAGGGCCTCCTGGATTGTGGCTGGCTGAGAGAATAATGCCGCCAAAGGCTCCGGTTTTACGGATGATACAGGATGCGGCCGGGGTTGAGAGAATGCCACCCCGACCGACGAGAACTCGGCCAACTCCGTTAGCCACGGCCATTTTGAGGATGGTTTGGATGGCGGTGCGGTTGTAATATCGTCCGTCTCCCCCGAGAACGAGGGTTTTGCCTTGGTGTCCTTCAACGCTGTTAAAGATGGACTGGATAAAATTTTCAAGATAATGCCGTTGCTGAAACACCGGAACTTGCTTACGCAGTCCTGATGTGCCGGGCTTCTGGTCGGAAAAGGGTTGAGTCGATACCGTGTGTACGTTCATACGATGGGCAAACTGCAAGGGAGATATTTGACAACACCATATCAAACGCTGTGATCTCTTGAGTGGTTTCTGGGGGTGTCTTTCCCTGAAACCCGAGATCAGACTGGCCTGGAGCGCTTTCTAGGTACTCGGTTGTGAGTCCATCACCAGCCAACCTCGGCGGACACAGTGGATGAGACGGTCGATGGCTTGCCGATCTTCGTCGCTGATCCGGTCGTTGAGCAAGGCATCTCGGACCTGAGAGCGATCGCCGGGAGCCAGGGTTCCGGCGCACCAGGCTTGGAAAAAGAGGTCGGCAACGGGGGGGACGAGGCAGCGTTGAGTAGACATAACAGGGAATTTGTCAATCACTTGTATGTGGAGATCCTACATTCTTAATATTTCGTAAATAATCTACCTTGGGTATGATCCTAAAGCAAAACTCTAGGGATCCTGATCATTGACAAATTTAAGTGAATCCCCTCTTGACAAAAAAACCTGGGCGGTTTATGCCCAGGGGATGATGTCCAAAAATTACTGTTATCCCTTATACCGTGGCAGGTTGAAGCATCTGTTGCCAGGTCGCTAAGCTCTCTAGGGAGCGATCGCGATATTTGCCATAGCGATCGCGCTTATTACGAATTCTCATCTCCAAACTGGGGATAATGCCAAAGTTCGGGGGCATAGGTTGGAAGTGTTTGGGGCTGGCTGAGGTGACAAATCCGAACAGAGACCCCATCATCGTTTCTGCGGGCATGGAGACGGGATCTAACCCCAAAGCCACTCGGGCAGCATTGGTTCCCGCTAACCAGCCCCCAGCGGCGGCAGCGGTATAGCCTTCGGTGCCAATCAGTTGTCCGGCGGCCAGCAAGGTGGGGCGTTGTTGGAATTGCAGGGTGGGATGCAGCAACTCGGGGGAGTTGATAAAGGTATTGCGGTGCATGACCCCCATGCGGACAAATTCGGCGTTTTCTAAGCCGGGAATGAGGCGAAACACCCGTTTCTGTTCTCCCCAGCGCAGGTTGGTTTGGAAACCCACCATATTCCAGAGTTGTCCGGCTTTGTCTTCTTGGCGCAGTTGCACAATGGCATAGAAGCGTTCAGGCGATCGCGGATCACGAATCCCCACAGGCTTCAGGGGACCATAGCGCATGGTATCCTCGCCCCGTTTAGCCATTTCTTCGATGGGTAGACAGCCTTCAAAAAATTTAGCCGTCTCCCGCTCAAAATCTTTCACCTCCGCCTGTTCTGCCTCACACAGAGCTTGCCAAAAGGCCAAATACTGCTCTTGGGTCATGGGACAGTTGAAATAGTCCGCATCCCCCTTGTCATAGCGTGAGGCCCGAAAGGCGATATCGGTGTTAATCGACTCTCCCACCACAATGGGACTGGCCGCGTCGAAGAAGCTCATATATTGGCGGCCGGTGAGCCGTTGTAGGTCATCGGCCAGGGCCTCGCTGGTGAGAGGTCCGGTGGCCAAGACGACAATCTCATCGTCGGGAATCTGCTGGACTTCCTCCCGTTGTAGGTCAATCAGAGGGTGCTGGGCCAGGGTTTCGGTGAGATCGCGGCTAAACACCCCGCGATCGACGGCTAAGGCGCCACCGGCGGGGACATGATGGTGATCGGCTTTGTCAATGACAATCGACCCCAGGCGGCGCAGTTCTTCATGGAGTAATCCCGAGGCGCGATCGCTGGCTTTGGCCCCAAAGGAGTTACTACAGACGAGTTCGGCCAGTTCTTGGGAATGGTGGGCCGGAGACTGTCGCAAAGGGCGCATTTCCTGAAGCGTCACCGGAACGCCCCATTGAGCCACTTGCCAAGCGGCTTCGGTTCCCGCTAATCCACCACCAATTACACGTACGTTAGGCATAATTCAAATTCTAAACTTCAAACTTCAAACTTCAAACTTCAAACTAACAATTGTCCGATTTCCCCAGCGCCACGTCCGAGCAGCTTACCGCCTTTGCGTGAAACGCCAAAACAGCCATCCCCCAACACTCCCCTCTTGCCTCTTGCCTCTTGCCTCTTGCCTCTTGCCTCTTGCCTCTTGCCTC
>SIHH01000121.1 GCA_004299065.1 Phormidium sp. SL48-SHIP
ACAGGGAATAGGGAACAGGGAATAGGGAACAGGGAATAGGGAACAGGGAACAGGGGAACCCCAGCCCTAATCCCGATTGTGGAAGGGATCAATCACTTGAGTTACTCCCATTCAATGGTTCCGGGGGGTTTGGAGGTGACATCGTAAACTACGCGATTGACTCCGGAGACTTCGTTGACAATGCGATTGGAAATCAGTTCGATGAAGTCATAATCCACCCGTGACCAATCGGCGGTCATGCCATCTTCACTAGAGACAAAGCGCAATACAATCGGATAAGCGTAGGTGCGTTGGTCGCCCATGACGCCAACACTGCGAATGGGCAGCAGGACGGCGAAGGCTTGCCAGAAGTCGTGATAGATGCCGTGGCGGTTGATTTCTTGGCGTACGATGTAGTCGGCATCTCGTAGGATTTTCAGGCGTTCTGGGGTCACTTCCCCGAGGATGCGAATGGCGAGGCCGGGTCCGGGGAAGGGATGACGGCGGACAATTTCTTCGGGAAGGCCGATGGAACGACCGAGGTTGCGAACTTCGTCTTTGAAGAGTTTTCGCAGGGGTTCGATGAGTTTAAATTGTAGGTCTTCGGGGAGACCGCCGACGTTGTGATGGCTTTTGATTTTGACGGCGACTCGTTCCCCGGTTTTGGGGTCTACGTTGGAGTCGGCGGACTCGATGACATCGGGATAGAGGGTTCCCTGGGCGAGATAGTCAAACGGACCGAGGCGGCGGGATTCTTCCTCGAAGACGCGGATAAATTCATGGCCGATGTGACGGCGTTTTTCTTCGGGATCGGTGACGCCAATGAGTTTTTCGAGGAAGCGATCGCGGGCGTTGACGTACTCGACGGGGATATGAAACTGATCGCGAAACAGTTTAACGAGTCGTTCGGGTTCATATTTGCGCATGAACCCCTGATCGATAAACATACAGGTGAGGTTGTCGCCGATGGCCCGGTGCAGCAAGAAGGCTAGGGTGGAGGAGTCGACGCCTCCGGATAGGGCCAGAAGCACTCGTTTGTCGCCCACGCGGGCGCGGATTTCTCGGATGGATTCTTCGACAAAGGCTTCGGTGGTCCAGGTGGGTTCGCAGTCGCAGATGTGGTAGACGAAGTTACGGACGAGGGCCTGGCCTCCGACGGAATGGACGACTTCTGGGTGGAATTGTACGCCGTAGATTTGGCGATCGTGGTTGGCGATCGCGGCGTTGGGGGTGTTATCGGTATGAGCGAGAATCTCGAAGCCGTCGGGGAGATGCGTCACGGAGTCACCATGACTCATCCACATGGTTGAGTTTTGTTCGACGTTGGTGAGCAGATCTGTGGGATCGTCGATATGGAGGGCGGCTTTCCCGTATTCGGCTAACTCGGCCCGTTCGACGGTTCCCCCGAGTTGGGTCACCATTAACTGCATTCCATAGCAGACTCCTAGAATGGGAATGCCCAATTCCCAGATTTTGGGGTCACATTCGGGGGCGTTGTCGTCATACACTGAGTTGGGACCGCCCGAGAGAATAATGCCTTTGGGGTTGATGCGCTCTAGATCGGCGGCACTGGTGCGATAGGACAAGACCTCAGAATAGACTTCGGTTTCGCGAATGCGACGGGCAATGAGTTCTGAGTATTGAGACCCAAAATCCAAAATCACGATGGTTTGACGTTGGGTGTCCTGGGTGTCCGTGTCGAGTTGCGTGGGTTCTGGAGTCTGGGTTTGGGCGGTCATGGGTAGACAAGATGGGGAAGGGTGGCCGAGGATATAGCCACTCTACGGAAATGAATGGCTATCTCTACGATAAGCATCCATTCTAAGGGCAAGTGGGTTATTTTTGCTAGGGCGATCGCGGCTAAATGATGGCTCGATTCCTCGGTTTGGGCGCGATCGCATTCTCCCATCGTCCGTTTAGGGTCGATTGCCCTCTAATGGGGGGGTGTCATCGGTTCTGTCTGGGTTAGGGGTTTTGGCTTGTCTTCTTGTTGTTTGACTGTTGTTAGATTGTTGTCAAAAAATAGGTTTTAAAAGATATATTTAAAAGATATATTTAAAAGACATATAAGTGCAATCCCAGGGTTAATAAAAATGTTAGTTGAGCCGTGATCGCGAAGAGATAAAACACGGTTCGAGGACGAAAGACGGATAACATTAATCCGATGCTTTTTAGGTCAACGGTTGGCCCAAAAACTAGGAAAGCCAGTAAAGCACCACTGGTAAACATGGAGGCAAAGGATAGGGCAAAAAAGGCGTCAACGGTTGAACAAATTGAGACCACTAATGCTAAAACCATCATGGTTAAAATGGGGACAATGGTTCCTTGACCTAGGTTAACAATGGTCTCCCGAGGTACAGCCGTTTGGATAATCGCCACAATCCCGCTGCCTAATACGAGAACTCCCCCCAACTCACGAATTTCGCGAATGATATTATCGACAAAAACTACAACTCGATTCGATTTTTGGGCTGTTCCTAATAACAATGTGCTCAGGTCGCCCCCCATGACGGCAGCGTTTTCTAAGGCTACGGCTTGCCCGGTTCCCAGAAAATAGGTTCCTGAGCCTAGCAACGGTGATGTCGAGTCTGCGTCGGTTTCGGGGTCAGCCAGTTGTGGCATCGTTCGCACTAATTTTGGGTGTAACATGGCCCGGATGTCTTTCTGAACACCAAAAATAACACCGACAATCGTGGCAATAATTAGGGTTAAAATAACTCGCCAAATGACCATCTCGGGGCGATCGCGGAAAGCGACCCAGGTTGACCAAATGACAATAGGATTGATGGTGGGTGCGGCGAGTAAAAACCCGATGGCCACAGCCGAGGGAACGCCTTGGGCCAGCAGTCGTCGCGCCACCGGCACATTACCACATTCACAGACGGGGAAGAGAAAGCCAATACAACTGCCAACTAAAGCGCCCAAGACTGCGTTTCGGGGCATCATCGCCACTAATTTACGCTCGTTAACGAAGGCGAGTAAGGCACTCGATAGCAAAACACCTAAGAGCAAAAAGGGGAGGGCTTCAACGAGCAAACTAAAGAAAATCGTGAAGGCGTAGTTGAGCTGATTCATACAGTCAAGGGTAAGTCGTCGGTTGTGAAGACGGTTAGGCTTGGGACTCAGATCGGCAGAAAAAAGCCGTCCCAACGGGACGGCGCTATTCTAGCAAATGGGGATCACGGTTGGTTCGCGACTAACTGGCTAGATATTCACGAACGGTTGCTCGACGGCGACGCAGATGGCTGAGGGCTTGGTGTTCGAGTTGGCGGACTCGTTCTCGGCTGAGGTTGAGTTGAGCGCCAACTTTGGCGAGGGAGAGTTCTTTCCCATCGCTCAATCCGAAGCGGAGACTGATCACATCCCGTTGTTGGGGCGTCAGTTCGGCTAACATACAATCGAGGTCTTGGCGCAACAGTTGTTGGGTGGCGAACTGTTCGGGAGAGGCGGTTTCGTCTTCGAGCAGTTCTTGCAGTTCGGTATCTTGGTTGTCTCCGACGCGCAAATCGAGGGAAATGGGCTGACGGGAGATGCTGAGATATTCTCGAACTTGGTAGGGTTCGAGTTCGAGTTCTTGGGCGATTTCCTTCATCGAAGGACTGCGACCCAGTTTTTGGGTGAGTTCCCGTTGCGCTCGCTTGATTTTGTTGAGTTTTTCGGTGATGTGAATGGGAAGGCGAATCGTCCGCGCTTGTTGGGCGATGGCGCGGGTGATGGCTTGACGAATCCACCAGTAGGCGTAGGTGGAAAATTTGTAGCCTCGGGTGGGGTCAAATTTTTCAACCCCTCGTTCGAGTCCTAGGGTTCCTTCTTGGATTAGATCGAGGAACTCTAGGTTCCGTTTTTGGTATTTTTTGGCGATCGCCACCACTAAACGGAGGTTGGCTTCGATCATCTTGCGTTTGGCGCGACGACCGCTGCGTAGGGTGTTACGCAGGGTTTCTAGGTCAAGGTCGGCCTGTTGCGCCCATTCGCTTTCTGTGGGGTCGCGATCGAGGGCGTCGCGGAGTTCGTCACGGGTTTCGAGCAATGCCATCATGGCTTGCACTTGTTTGCCCAGGATGATTTCTTGTTCATGGGTCAGTAGGGGCACACGGCCGATTTCGTGCAGGTATGTCCGCACCGTATCGGCATTCAGGGTGGGGTTGGCGGTTTTCATGTTGGTGTTGGCTGTGGGCATACGTCGATGAAAGCAACGAACGGCAACGAACGACGGAATCGGACTGACCTAAAGGTTTGATGAGTCGTGAACTTGTTAACCACTTGGCTCTAACGAGTTCAAGGGGATACAAGGGGATATACGTTGTTTACGCTGGGATGGGTTTTTCGGGTTAGGTGTTGGGAGGTGTACTTTTATGCTAGTCTCATAGGTTTGTCCTTGCATAGGTCGGAATACCTCACCTAGAGGGTCTGGTTTGGCATTGGACCTTGAGGTGTTTAACTACAGGTGCGGGATGGGTCTTTCCAGAAAACATCTTCAAGATTTTTGGGTCTGTTAGGTCGATACTAGGTCGCGACTGTGGTCTTGATGTCCCGCTGGGTGAATGTGACCTCGTTGGCGGTGGCTGAAGGTCGCCCAATCTAGGGCAATGGCTTCTCGCATTGGTTTAGACGCAAGGAAGCCAGTTTGGGTTTCGTGATTGGGTTGATTTTTGCATCTACAGCCCGATCTCGGGCGAGGAGATGGACCGGATGAGGGCGATCGCCGTAAACTTCTGTTACGTCATTGATCTCGGGGCAAGGTTCCATTTACCCTGAGTTCGTCTGGGTTTTGCCCAAAATTGGGGGGCGATCGCCGCCGCTGCTTCCTGAGAAAAATATTACAAACTATTAAGTTGTCCCAGGGATCGTTAACCTTATGCTGCACAATGACCATGATTGCAAAACGGGAATTTCTCCCGCTCATCAGTAGCAACGTGCCCAAGTCAAATGGGGCAACGCTGCTGAAGTGATGAGTCAATACAACCTTAAAATTCACTTTCCCTTCTGGAGGAATCGCACATCATGAGTATCGTCACGAAGTCAATCGTGAATGCCGACGCTGAGGCTCGTTACCTCAGCCCCGGCGAGCTAGATCGCATTAAAAGCTTCGTCACTTCCGGTGCAGCCCGTCTTCGCATCGCTCAAGTTTTAACCGATTCTCGTGAGCGGATTGTCAAAGAAGCCGGTAACCAACTCTTCCAAAAACGCCCCGACGTGGTCTCCCCCGGCGGAAATGCGTTTGGTGAAGAGATGACCGCCACCTGCTTGCGTGACATGGACTACTACCTGCGTCTAGTCACCTATGGTGTCGTCTCGGGTGATGTCACCCCCATCGAAGAGATTGGTCTCGTGGGCGTTCGTGAAATGTACCGCTCCTTGGGAACCCCCATCGGCGCTGTTGCAGAAAGCGTTCGTTGCATGAAAAACGTCGCCACCGGTTTGATGTCCGCAGACGATGCTGTCGAAGCAGCTTCCTACTTCGACTACGTGATCGGTGCGATGCAATAGAGTCGCTATTTGACTTTAATCGCTAAGCTTTCACAAACTCGCATTTCTAAATCCATCAAATTCACAACAAAACGAAAGGATCATGCAAGACGCAATCACCGCTGTAATCAACTCCTCTGATGTCCAAGGTAAGTACCTCGACGGGTCTGCCATGGACAAGCTCAAAGGCTACTTCCAAACCGGCGAACTGCGCGTCCGTGCAGCCGCTACCATCTCAGCTAACTCTGCGACCATCGTTAAAGAAGCGGTTGCTAAGTCCCTGCTGTACTCTGATGTGACCCGTCCCGGCGGTAACATGTACACCACCCGTCGTTATGCGGCTTGCATCCGTGATTTGGACTACTACCTCCGTTACTCCACCTACGCGATGCTCGCCGGTGACCCCTCGATTCTCGATGAGCGTGTGCTGAACGGTTTGAAAGAAACCTACAACTCTCTGGGTGTTCCCGTGGGTTCTACGGTCCAAGCCATCCAAGCCATGAAAGATGTCACCGCAAGCCTCGTCGGCCCCGATGCTGGTAAAGAAATGGGCGTGTACTTCGACTACATCTGCTCCGGCTTAAGCTAGGCATCTCTTCCGATCGCCATTGACAGTGACGTTGATGTAAACGTTAATGTGACTGTGTGGACGAGCGGCGATCGTCAGTCTGGGAAATCCGGGGTGAGTGCAATTTGGCCGCGTGCCGCCTCCTGTGAGGAGCCTCCTCTCGTGGGGAGCATTGCACCAACTGTATTGACTCTGGACTCCCAGACTGTCGGTTTAGCATCTGAAACCCTAATAAAAAAATCCCTAAAACTTCTAATCCTTTAACCCCTTAGCCAGGAGAATTTCCCCCATGCGTATGTTTCGCGTTACGGCTTGTGTGCCGAGTCAGACCCGCATTCGCACTCAGAGAGAGCTGCAAAACACCTACTATACAAAACTGGTTCCCTATGACAACTGGTTCCGTGAGCAACAACGGATCATGAAAATGGGCGGCAAAATCGTCAAGGTTGAATTGGCCACTGGTAAGCCCGGAACGAACACCGGCTTGAAGTAGGGTTGACCGACGTTGCGTGTTTAACCCGAGACGTTCAGGGCGAGAGGTCGTTGTACCTCTCGTTTTTCATGTTTACCCTCTGGGGAGTCTCAATCGATCGCTGACCCCATTGATGGGGTTTCCAAGACCTGCTATGTTTAAGTCTTTAACCTGATGTGGCTCTGGGGGTGTCCCTCAGACCCAGTATGGTAGCTCTGAATCGCCCCATGAACACTGAAACCTATCTCAATCATCCGACCTTTGGTTTGCTCTTTCGTGTCTGTCCCATTGGAGAAGATCGAGAATTATTTACAACCTTGTATGCTCAGCGTTTATTTTTTATTGTGACGACGGGGGAACGGGGATTGGCTTTTGAACCTCTAACCCGTGCTGATGCTCGGGCTGTGATTGAAAATCGTCTGCGTCAGTTGCGTCGCACGGGACTGGCTCAGGAACATGAGAAGTTACAAAAGATCCGAAAACAGATGTTTTGAGACCATTATTGATGGTGATTGGCTCTGAGAGAAGTCAGACCATATAGGACATTGTGTCTGAGCGCAATCAATACTGTGAAAGGGTTTGATTGTTTCTGGATGTATATTTTTAAGTGTCTATAATGTCGTGTTCATTGCCCCAGGAGGTTATTAAAACGTTTTCATGTCGTTTGAGGATTTATCCATTGCCGATCGCCTAGCCCAAATTCGTCCGACGATTCCTGAGTCTGTGCGCTTGGTGGCGGTGTCCAAAACCAAACCGGCTAGTGCGATTCGAGAAGCGTATCAGGCGGGGATTCGGGATTTTGGCGAAAGTCGTATCCAAGAGGCGATCGCCAAACAAGAGGAACTTGAGGATTTAGAGGACATTACCTGGCATTTTATTGGCCACCTGCAAACCAATAAGACAAAACTGGCGCTCGAACGGATGCAGTGGATTCATTCCGTCGATCGCCTCAAACTCGCCCGAGAAATCCAGCGTCTGGTGGACAAAGGCAGTCCTTGCCCCAATCTCTGCCTACAAGTCAAGTTTCGCCCCGATGCCAACAAATCTGGCTGGGATTGGTCGGAGTTCCACCAGGATTTACCGGAACTCGATCGCCTATCTTCGCTGAAAGTGCGGGGAATCATGACAATTCTGCCCTTTGGTTTACCCACCGAGGAGAGTCGCGAGATCTTGATCGAGGCCCGTCAAGGGTGCGATCGCCTACGAGAAGAGACGTGGAAGCATCTGAGGTTCCCTGAACTCTCGATGGGGATGTCCGATGATTATCTCCTGGCCATTGAAGCCGGGAGTACGATGGTTCGCTTAGGGCGGATTCTATTTGGCGATCGCCCGACGTAAGCGAACCCACCTCATCCCCTCTGGGGAGGGGTTAGGGGTGGGTTATGCCTCTTGCCTTCTTATCCCCTATTGTTTGTACGATTCAGACCAACTGTTGCTATAGGATTATTTGTCGTGATTCTTATTCCCTCTAATGCTGAAGGCTGTCAAGATAAGACTCTATCCCAATAATCAACAGAAACAGTTGCTTGAGCAATCCTTTGGCAATTGCCGTTGGCTTTGCAACTCTTGTCTTGACTTGATGAATAAAACCTACAAAGACACAGACAAAGGCTTGTCAGGATATGACCTCAAACAACAAATACCTGCACTTAAGAAAGAATATGAATGGCTCGGATTGACGTATTCTCAATGCTTGCAACAGGTCTGTCTTAATCTCGGTGTAGCCTTTAACAACTTTTTCGAGCGAAGGGTCGGTTATCCTCGCTTTAAATCTAAGCATAATAAACAATCAATCCATTACCCTCAAAACGTTAAGGTGCAAAACAATTGCTTGAGATTACCGAAAATCGGTGAAGTCAAGGCCGTTATTCATCGTCCTGTTGAGGGAAAAGTTAAAACGGTTACTATCTCCAAAAATTGCTGCAACCAATACCAGACGTCAATCTTAGTTGATGATGGGAAGGAGAAGCCTAAACCAAGCACGGAAGGTAACGCCATCGGTATTGATTTAGGATTGACTCACTTTGCGATCGCTAGCGATGGTTCTAAGTTTGGCAATCCTAGATGGTTAGCCAAACATGAGAAAAATCTGAAGCGGAAACAGCAACAGCTTTCCCGGAAACAAAAAGGCTCTAGGAATCGCAACAAAGCCAGACAGAAAGTTGCTAAAGCTCATCATAAAATTTCCCGTTGTCGCGGAGATTTTCACCACAAACTATCCCCTAGGATAGTTGACGAGAATCAAGTTATTGTGGTTGAAGATTTGGCCGTCAAAAACATGGTGAAGAATCACGGTCTAGCCAAGACAATCCGCCCGGTTGGATGGGGACAATTCTGTACGATGTTGAAGTATAAGGATGAACAAAAAGGAAAAATCTATCAAGAGGTGGATCGATTCTTTCCGAGTTCCAAAACTTGTCATGTTTGTCTCAATCAAGTGGGGAGTTGACCTCTTGATATCCGTAGCTGGACTTGCTCAAGCTGTGGAACCAAGCCTGATCGCGACATTAATATCGCGACATTAATACAGCAATTAACCTCACCAGATGAGGGACTACGGATTTTGACGGGGCGTATAAACCCGCTTTGGAGATCTCCAGGGACAGCCCCTTACCTGTGGGACACGGGGTAAAGCCGATCGCCCAGATGTAAGACGAAACAGTAGAGGACGCAAGAAATCTACGGTTTCGCGGTCTGTTGGGTAGGAAGCCGACGCTGTAATCTTTGATGGGCGCGTTCGGTAGTTCACGATGAATACCCTATAATGGGAGCGAATCATCTTTGCCGATGGGCGTGTTGATCCCGTTAAATTCACGAAGATTCTTCTTAACAGATCCCTTCAGTGAGATCCTTTAACCGGTCACTGAGCCCATATCGGAATGTTTAGCCGGAGTCGCCATGAGCAATATCTTTTCAAAGCTACGGGATTTCATCAATCCGGACGAACCGGTTGATTATGATTACGACTATGACGACATGCAGGGCAATAGCCCCGCTTATCAGCCCCTCTATCCCAGTGAAAGCCCTACATCAGCTCCTAACGCCGATGTAACGAATGCCGGAACTCGTTTGCGCGATCGCTCACCCTTGAGCAGTTCCTCCGGCTTAACGCCTCCCCCTCCTCAGCGGGGTTCAAGTATGAATTCAGGAATGAGTAACGTGATTGGATTACCTGGCGCAGCAAATGGCATTTCCGAAGTCGTGGTCATGGAACCGCGCACCTTTGAAGAGATGCCCCAAGCCATTCAAGCTTTACGGGAACGGAAATCCGTCGTCTTGAACCTAACGGTGATGGACCCGGATCAAGCTCAGCGAGCCGTTGACTTCATCGCTGGGGGAACCTTCGCCCTCGATGGTCATCAAGAACGCATTGGCGAGAGCATTTTTCTGTTTACCCCCAGTTGCGTGCAAGTTAGTACCCAGTCGGGCGTTGTTCGCGATGTCATGCAGCCCCATCTGCAAGCTCCGGGTGCGACTAATCCCGGACAAGCCAGTAGCAGCGGCTCAACCCCCAGTTGGGTTCCTGACTTCGGTCGCCTGGCTCAATCCTAGATCTCCGGTTCGTCCTCACAGTTCTCTAAGCCCTTGTCTTCTTCCCTTGCGATTATCGGCGGTGGCATGATGGCCGAAGCCATCCTTTCCCGCCTCTTAGCTCAACAGGTGTATCGTCCTGACGAGGTTTGGGTGAGTGAACCCAAGCCTCAGCGTCGGGAGTATCTAGCACAAACCTATCAGGTGCAGGTGAGCGGTGATAACGCCACCATTGCGGCTGAGGCCGAGACGCTTCTTTTGGCCATCAAGCCGCAAATTTTTGCGGCCGTGTCTGAGCAACTTCCTCCCGGAACCCTCTCCCCGAAAACTTTAGTTATTTCCATCTTGGCAGGAACGCCCCTATCTAAGTTAGAGGCGGCGTTTCCCGGTTCTCCTGTGGTGCGAGTGATGCCCAATACTCCCGCGACGGTCGGTGCGGGCATTTCCGCCTTGAGTCCTGGCCAGGCGGTGACGGACGAGGGCTTAGCGGTGGCTCGCCGGCTGCTGGGGGCCGTGGGAGAGGTGGTTGAGGTTCCAGAGCGGCTTATGGATGCGGTAACGGGGTTATCGGGGTCAGGACCGGGCTATGTGGCGTTGATGATCGAGGCGCTCAGTGATGGCGGTGTGGCGGCGGGGTTACCTCGGGCCACGGCCCAACAGTTGGCGATCGCCACCCTGCGAGGAACGGCTCAACTCCTCAGTGAGACGGGATTACATCCTGGGGAACTCAAGGATCGCGTCACCAGTCCAGGAGGAACGACCATTGCGGGAATTGCGGAGTTGGAGGCCCGGGGACTGCGATCGGCCCTGATTTCAGCGGTGCAAGCGGCCGCCGAGCGGTCTAAGGCGTTGGGGAATGGTTAATCGTCCGTTGTCCACGAGAGCAAGCATGATTTTCCGTGACTCGTTTTATTCATGACCAGTTTGCCAAAGATTACCTAGAGGAACTCCTTACTCCCTACGGAACCATTCAAGCTCCCCGACGGGTTTCGGGAGAGGTTAGACAGGTTGATTTGTGGTTTTCCCCAAATCCGGAGGTGAGCCGTTCGCCCGATCCTCTCGGGATTTTGGCGAGAACCCTAAATGTGCCGACCGTCTTTGAACCCTATCGCAATCCGGTAACCGCAGATGAAGTTCGTGATTGTCTCTTAAAACTGTTCATCATCGAAGCTCAATTGCGACGGGAGGCTAAGCAAAACCGTCAAACCTCGCTTAATTTCATCAAACCCCACTTATGGATTCTCACGCCGACTGCCTCTGAGAACCTATTAATGGGCTTTGGTGCTACCCTAGATATAGAAGAGTGGGGTGAAGGAATTTATCACTTGGCATCCCAGCTACGGACTTGCTTTGTGGTGATTCACCAGTTGCCTCGTCATCCTGAGACTCTATGGCTGAGAATTTTGGGGCGAGGCAGAGTCCAAGCTGAAGCTATTGAGGAACTTGAGCAGCTTCCTCCGGACAATCCCCTCCGAGCGAGTTCGTTAGTATTGTTGAATCGCCTAAAAGCTGACCTTCAAACACAGGAAAATCTGGATTGGGAGGATACTGAACTGATTATGCGTTTATCTCCTCTTTTTGACCAACAACTCGAAGCGGCTCAGTTAACAGGTCTGCAACAAGGTCTGCAACAGGGTGAACGTCGCGTGGTGGAAAATCTGTTGCAGGTTCGTTTTGGTTCCCTGGATGATGAGTTAACCTCTCTGATTGATGCGGTTTTGCAATTACCGGCGGAGGAGTTTACCCCGTTGTTGATGCAGTTGTCTCGCGAGGAGTTGCTCGAACGCTTCCGAG
>SIHH01000122.1 GCA_004299065.1 Phormidium sp. SL48-SHIP
TCCCGACTTCTGCTTAGCCTCGGTCTGGCCGTTGCTTTAGGGGGAATCGTCGGCTGTGCGGCAGACCCGCCGACGGACGACTCAGACTCCACAACAGACACGAGTCCAGTCCCAGACCCCGATTCAGACGTCGCCCGAGACCCCGATGACTCTCCGCAGGGGACCCCGGCTGACTGGACGATGGCTGATATTACCCAGGTCTTGGAGGGTCATGAGGAAGCCCCCAATCTGTTGCAGTTTGGTCCTGATGGGCAAATGCTGGTCAGCGCCAGTGAGGATGCTCTCAAGGTTTGGGATGTGGGGTCTGGTGCGTTGTTACATGATTTGCCGGGACATCAACCGATCGCAGACTCCCCCCTAGAGACACTTCCACCGACGGCGATCGCCTTCAGTCCCGATGGTCAAACCCTGGCCACCACCACTCGCAGTCCTGGGGGAGTCACGGCGCAACATTCCCTGATTCTCTGGGATCTCGATAGGGGTGAACCCCAACATCAGTTAGCGGGCCAGGATGGCTGTCAGGATGTGGCGTTTAGTCCTGAGGGAGACCAGCTTTGGGCGGCCTGTGGGTCTCAGTTGCAACGGTGGTCTGTGGATACGGGGACGTTGGATTGGTCTGTGGAGGCGGGTCTGCTGGAGGCGATCGCCCTCAGTCCCGATGGACAAACTCTGGCCACGGTGGAGATGAATCTACCCGATGGCCGGCAAGATAGTACCCAAGTCCAGTTATGGACGGTCCAGAGGGCAGGTCTTGACCCCCTAAGCACCCTGGACGGGTCGATTGATAGTATCGAGGTTGAGTTTAGCGCTGATGGTTACTACCTGGTGACTCAAACGCCGGCCATTTGGCGAGGGGATGGCTCAGGATCTCGGGGCCAGGTGGTGATTTGGGATTGGCGGCAACAAACCCCCCGCTATCAGCATGAGCATTCGGGAGAATCGGCGGTGGATTTGAGTGCTGATGGCTGGCTTGCGGGTCAGTTTTCTGAGAGTATTTTGATCGATCTCGCGGGCAATCCGGTGGATAATTCTGTTCTGATTCGTCAGCAGGGTGGGGCCTCGGCGATCGCCTTGAGTCCCGATGGTCAAACCCTGGCCTGGGCCGGACAACCCCCCACGTTTCCGGCTCCCATTGTGCGTCTGTGGCAGGCTGGGGCCGCGACGGAACCGACTCATGAAAGTGCTGATGGCGATCGCGACCAGTATACCTCTGTCGACTTACCGCGCGATCGCACCACCCGAGACATTGAAGCCTTCACCCGAGAGAATTTTGGACTCAGGGAACGGGTCGAAATGGAAGAAGAAACCCTCACCCTAAATATGCCGGACACCAACCGCGCCGAAGCCATCCTCACTCTGACATCTCTCGCCGATGATTCGGTCTTTGCCCAACGCTATCGATTAGAGTTTGACCTGCAAGAGGACGGCGTCACCTGGGAACTGGTCTGGGTGGGCCGTCAGCAACAATGTCGCCGAGGACCCACCCCCCAGGATGAATGGACAACCCAGTTGTGCAACTAGCCCCCAGTCAGGAAAGTCCTGGCCCGGCTGTCAAGGATGAAACCGCCCAGAATGCGACGGTAAAATCCTTGACAGATTACTTTAGATATGCTAAGAGATTGCTATTAAATTAGACCCACTCGGCGGTCTATCTCCTCAGCTACATTGGATAAGCCTTCTTCATTGCCCTGAATCTCGTATAAACGGGCAGCTTCCTCAAAACTAGCTCGCGAGGCCCTTAAGTTAAAGAAGCGTCGATAGGCAATCCCCAGACGATAGTGAGCATCGGCGAAATTGGGATCTAACTCAATGATGCGTTGATAATCCGGGACCGCAGCCGGGGCGTTGCCGGCCTCTTCGTGAGCCGTACCACGGGCAAAGTATTGTAGAACATCCTCGGGATTGAGGGCGATCGCCTCTGTGAAGTCGGCGATCGCCTCACCATACTGTTCAAGCCCTGCACGTGCCAAACCCCGGTTGTAATAACTGACCGCAATACTCGGCTCAAGACGAATCGCCTGGGTATAATCACGAATCGCCAGGTCAAACTCCTCAGCCACTGAGTAAACCAAACCGCGTCCAAAGACAGCATCAACATTCTGAGGATTAGAGCGAATGGCTTGGGTAAAGTCACCAATCGCCTGTTCCTCATCCCGTATCGCTAAGTGCGCAAAACCCCGGTTGGTGTAGTAGAGCGAATCCCGAGCTGGGTCTAAGCTGAGGGCGGTGGTAAAGTCCTGAATCGCCTCATCTTGCCGTCCTAATCGGTACAAGGCTTCACCCCGTTGATTGTACGCCAGGGCATTTTGAGGATTTTGCAGCAGAACCTGATTACTCTCGACAATCAGCTGCTGAGCGTTAACCACATCCTCATTCGTCAAAAAGTCATTCTCGTTGAGTTGGATCTCACTTTCCAAGACAATCGACAAAGCCGCCCCATTTCGCAAGATGAGCGCCCCATCACTAATGTTTTGCACCTGAATATTCGCCAGAGACACCCCGTCTGGCAGACGAATTTTATCCGTACCGGTTGTGAAATCGGTGATGACATCCCGGTTGGCTGGAGAATTGGGCAAAATAAACTGATCTGAGCCATCGCCGCCAGTCAGGGTATCAAATCCCTCACCGCCGAAGAGAACATCATTCCCCGGCCCGCCAGTCAGAGAATCATCTCCGGCATCGCCCTGAATCGTATCATCCCCAACACCGCCAATAATGGTGTCATTCCCTGGACCTCCCACCAACAGGCGCCCCACATCATTATTTTCCAAATAGTCATCCCCATCCAAGAGATAGACGGCATCGGTTAGAGGTGAACTCTGGAGGCGATCGAGTTGGTCTGGCGGCAGGTTCGCCATGATAATGGCATCATCGCCAAATGTTGCATTTGCCACATCGAAGCCATCCTGAGTCGTGATATCGAGAACCATCGGCAATACTCCCTAGATGTTTTTACTGAGTATATATATTTCTGGAGCCTCCGAGCTTATTCACTTTTCCGTAAAATTTCTCATGGGAGTCCATTACCCCGAAACCCTGAACGAGTGATCTGGCCCTTGGGCATCACCCACAACCCCGCCTGCCATAATGGTTTGACCGCAAGACCAACAGGGCCTCAGTCCAAGTGGGGGCGCAAAATATTTTCTAATCAGTTAAGCTCGTTCATAAAAGGGAGGATTGGTTTTAATGAAAGGTCTAAAAGGAAAAAATGCCCTAGTCACGGGTGCAAGTTCTGGCATTGGTCAGGCGATCGCCATTCGTTTAGCTCAAGAAGGCGTCAACGTCGCCATCAACTATCGCAGCAGTCCCGAAGATGCCGCCGATACGGCCGAGATGATGGACAAAGCCTGTGGTGATATTCGAGGCTGTGGGGTCAAAGACTTGTTGGTACAGGGTGATGTTTCCCAAGAAGATGATGTGGTTGAGATGGTCAACACCGTCATTGAAACCTTTGGTGGACTCGATATCCTGGTCAACAATGCCGGGATTCAAATGGAGAGTCCAACTCACGAAACCAAGATAGACAACTTTGATAAAGTCATTGCCGTTAATCTCACGGGTTCCTATCTCTGCGCCCGTGAAGCGATTAAACATTTTCTCAACCGCGATAATCAGGGAATTATTATTAATATTTCTAGTGTTCATGAAATTATTCCTAGACCCCAATATCTCAGCTATTCTGTGAGTAAAGGGGGCATGGGAAACTTAACTAAAACCCTGGCTTTAGAATATGCCTCTAAAAAAATTCGCGTCAATGGAATTGCACCGGGGGCAACGATTACTCCCATCAATGAAGACTGGATCGATGACCCAGAGGAGAAAGCCAAGGTTGAACGTCATATTCCTATGGGTCGGGCAGGAACCTCCGAAGAAATGGCAGCAGCCGTGGCATTTTTGGCATCAGACGAAGCCGCTTATATTACGGGTCAAACCCTGTTTATTGATGGGGGTTTAACCCTTTATCATGATTTCAGCAAACCCTGGTCGGCTTAAGAGAAACGATAAAAGACAATCAGAACTGTATTTTAACAGTTCACTCTCCCTGTCACTTTCCATCTCCCAAGTCACTGATGACGGATTGCAATCCCTCCACAACCCGAGCCAACCGGTCATAGTCAATCTTGTCTGACGTATCTTCTGGGGTGTGGTAGTAGGGATAGCGAAAGGGGGCGGTATCGGTGACCATCAACGCGGGATATCCTTGCTGCCAGAAGGCCCAATGGTCAGACCAACCGGCTCCTGGGACAGCACCGGGGAGGATTGCCCCTTCTGAGGGGAATGAGATCGACTGGCGGAACTGACGCACCACTTGACGCACAAACTTCGCCGACTCCAGATTGCCGACAAAACTGATGAAATTGCCTTGAATGGGATAAATTTGGTCTAACAATCCCAAAGGATAAGTCTGACTGCCGGGAGCGTCGTCATAATAGCCCATAGTTTCTAAGCTCAACATCCCCACGACGGCCTCCCCTCGCTCTCGACAGCGTTGCGCATACACCAAACTCCCCATATTTTCGGTCTGGAAGAAAGGCGGTTCCTCGTTGGTGAAGGCGACAAAGCGTAGGGTTCGTGACTGGGAATGCTCGGCAAAGTGACGGGCCAAGGCTAGGACGGCGGCGACTCCTGAGCCGTTGTCATTGGCTCCTGGTACTCCCCCGGCGGCATCTACGGAATCATAGTGAGCGCCGATCACGACGATTTCATCAGCCTGCTGTTGACCGGGGAGTTCTAAAATTAGGTTGCTGAAGGTTTGACCGGCAATTTGATAGTCCTGACGTTCAACCTCGCCTCGCTGTTGTGCCACATCGGTGAATTGGGCTTCGAGATAGTCGGCGATCGCCACTAACTCCTCATACGCTAAGTAATGATGGGGGACGCTGGCAATGCGTTCTACGTCGATTCTCAACTGCTGAGCGAGGGTTTGCTGGCTCAGGCTTAGGGGTGGTAATTCTCCCCGATAGCTCTGACCTGGCATCATAATCATGGTTCGATAGACTCCGGCTACGATAAACAAGCCTAACCCCAGTAACGTCAGCAGTCTCCATAAGGCACCACGGTCTAACCAACGCATCGCTGTAATCTCCCAGAGGATAATCGTTGCCCGACTGGGGGGCGATCGCCATGAAATCGCCCCAAACAAATGAATCAACAGGTTGAATCAACGAGATACGGCCCCAGTTTTAATGCCCAAGTTCAATGTCCCAAGAGGCACTGTAACTGCTCAAATAAGTCCTGAGCGCGACTTAAACCGGGTTTAATCCGTAAGGCTTGGCTGACGGACTCGAACGCTTCCTGGGGTTCTCCGGCAAAGGCCAGGGATAAACCCCGATAATACCAAGTCCAGGGGTCTTGGGGGTTTAAAGCTAATGCCTGATCAAACGAGGCGATCGCCGCCTCGTAGCGTTCCATCGTTCCCAACAGCCAGCCGCGACAGTGCCAGATTGAGGCCCATTGAGGACTCAACCGTAACGCCTGATCCAAAGATTCCAACGCCTCTTCATACTGCTCTAAGGTCATCAGAGAGATGCCTCGATAATACCAGGCCCAAACAATCTCAGTGTTAAGCTCCAGGGCAGGATCATAGGCGTATAAGGCAGACTCGGGGGAGCCGTTGGCCTCCCTAGCACGTCCCAATCCCACCCAGGCATAATAGAGGTGTTTGTCTAAGTTCAACGCCTGCTCAAAGGCATCGATCGCCTCGTCATAGCGTTTCAACTCATTTAACACAAACCCGCGCCCCATCCAGGCGATCGCAATGCGAGCATCGGCCTCGATCACCCCATCAAAGACCGTTAAGGCCTCCTCAAAGCGATCGCCCTCAAAATGGCGAAACCCCTCACGAATCCAGTCTTCAAACGATAAGGCGACCCCCTCGTGATGCCGCTGCGGCAACTGAGAGCCACGTCGGCGTCGTTCGGGTTGGCGTTCCAAACTCAACAGCTCTAGGGGAGCTGTAATCGTAGTTGCGGGCATCATGGCCATAGAAAGTCCCAAATCTAGTAGCAGATTCATTGTGGTTCACCCAAATCATAGTGCTACTTATATGTATTTCTACAGATACAACAGTTATTCACTTTCTCGCGAAAATGATGGCATCCAGGAGGGGAAACAGCCGACAACCCCTATCTGTGGGACATCCGAGTGTTGAGGAAATCGCCAGTCCAACTCAACCATCTCCGTGATTTCACTAGGTAAGCGGACCGGGGATGTCTCCTGGGACAAGGTTCCCGGCTCTAACCCGACATCACTGAACCTAAAATTGTCCCAGTTCTCCAAGAAACCGGAAAACTCCTGCTCGTTCGCGAAGTGTGCGGGAACCGCAATGTCTAACCACTGGGACACTTGGAAACACAACCGCAAGTCCCGAGACCCCGACGGACGACCGGGTCCGGGATCTTCGACATTATCAGCACTGCTCTCCTCCTGGGACGATTGCCCCCAAACGGGACTCGATAGTCCCAGAACCGCGATCAGAGCCATTGCCGTACACCCTAAACCTTTCATAAACCGTCCTCCTGCCAAATTTCTAAGCTATACAGCGCGATCACCAACCCTGGAAACAACCAGGGCAAAAGCACCCCAGCCGTGATATAGAGTTGTAACGAGAACAGACCATAGGCGGCGATCGCCCCCAACCCAGACCACAGCCAGCGACGACCGCGCCACGCCAAACCCTCCTGAGCATAAATTGTCCCTCCTTTCAAGATCAGTGCCATCCCCAACAGCCACCAGCTATCGGGAATTGGAATCACCAGATGATTGGTTAAAAAATGATGGGTCATATAAGCGTGAGCCTCTCCCCCAGTGAACCCCATCGCCGCCTGTCCCCCCTGTCGTCGCCAATAGCGGATCGCCGCCGGGGAGGGTAAATTATCGCCCCCATCCCGGTCAATCCCCGCCTCGTAATAGCCTCCCGGTGCAATAATGGCGATCGCCTCGGACCAATCCCGTCGCTTCAACTCCCCTAACGCCGATTCCCCCGACTCCAACAGTTCCCAGGCGGCGATCGTCTCATAAACCATCTCCGGGGGCAGAGAAAAGTCCAGCAGCGGTTGCAGCCAACGCTGTTGCAGGCGATAGGAAAACAGGGTCACGGGATGCAACTCCGCCCAAGGAGATAAGCCTTGTTCTGGGTCATCCTGGAGGAATTGCTGGACTTGACGCTCCCGTGACTCCCCTCGGGACTCATCCAGAGGCTGTTGTCCGAGACGATGGGCGATCGCCAACTGATAACTAAAGGCGTTGCGATGACGAGACGACGGGCGGCGGGGACGAATCCGCCAAAAGGGAACCCAAGCATCACCCTGTAAAATCCATGACCCTTCCGCCACATGAGGATGAACCGGAATCCAATCGCCGCCAGGATTGCGGACTGTAATCAACACCGACCAAATTTGACGCTGGACCGATTCAGCTAACACCTGTCGCATCACCTCATCCTGACCCCGAGGATCGGGTAAATCCAAGAGATAATCCACCCCCACCACCGGCACTCCCGTCTCCATCACTGCCGCAAAAATCGTCCCTAAAAGCTGACGGTCAATGGGTTTATAGTGGGTCAAGTTTTGCCGTTGAAAGGTCTGTTGATCCACCATCACCAACAACACCGGCGGAACCTCCTCGACGGCCACTTGACCGGTCCAATGGCGATACCGGGCCTGAACAGCCACTCGTTGCTCTAATAACTCATGTTGTAGATTGGGGACGAGGCTCAACAGCAGTAGACTACTCACACCGATGACTTCGAGTTTGCTGGGTCGGCAACGTCGCCAGAGTCCCCGCCAGCCGCAGGGTTGCACCTGGTAGGGTTGGGCATCGGGATGGCGAAATAGAGAGGGGACTAAATAGGCGGAGGGATAGGTAAGATTTTTCTCTAATTTCAGGAACTCACAGGCGCCCCGTAATGCGGCTTGTACGGTGTCTCCGGTTCCGAGACCTTGTAAGAACTGCACCAGAAACTCCTGAGCGACTTCATTGTGGATGGGTTCACGCATGATGGCCACTTGGGCTAATCCAAGGCTAATGAGGGACTGGGCAATGTCTAAGCCGGAACAGGAGTTAAAGAGGGCAAATTGTAGGCCCCGTTGTTGGGCCTGTTGTAGATAAGGACTGAGATCTTTGATGGAGAGGGCGGTGTGGGGGGCGATCGCCACTTGTCCATCGAGCAAGGCTGACTCGTTACTATGACCAGCAAAAAAGAGAACATCCCAGCCTTTGGGGTCGGCGATCGCTTGACAAATCCGCTGTTTCAGGGCGCGGGTTTCTTCCCCCGGTTGCCAACCTAGATAGTGAACATCCAACAGATGCCGTTGACGCTTCAGAGCCAGACGCTCACCCGTAAAATTGAGTCCCGTCTCATCTCCCAAAATTGCTAAAACTCGGGCTTTCCCTCGTCGGAACGACTGACGGGGCAGGGTTTGGGCGCGGATGAGAGGGGGCGATCGCACCACCTCGATATGCCGTCCAAATTCCCAAGTTTCCCAGGGAAAACGGGCAATTTCTAGGGGGCTACAGGTGAGAAATAAGCTGGTTTTGCCCCCGGGTTTCCCCGCATCTCCTCCTAGTTCCGAGAGGGAGTCGCGGGGAGTGGCCAGTTGCGATCGCAAATCAAACAACTCCCCCTGTTTCAGCCAACGATGGAACTCTGAGAGAAAGCGAGCCTCTGCCTGAACCAGTTGACTATGCCAATCTACCGGAGAGCCTTTCACCTGTCCCGTTGCTGCCACTCGTCCCCGCAGGGCCTGTTTGTAATAGCCTAAATAGGCTCGTCGCCAGGCTTGATAGAGACTCAACAGGATCTCGGGAAAGGGGACACTGGCCGTTAATCGCTGTCCGTTGCCCCAAGTTAGGTCAAATAGACAACTCTGCTCAATTTGATGGATACTCAGTCGGTAGGTCATGGCAACAGGACATCGACTCAGGACTGAAAGGCGAAGGAGGGAAGGGTCAGCGGGGTTCCTTCACCGGAGATAATACTGACGGTAAAGCGCTCATCCATGTGACCGATGACTTGGGTATAGAGATAGGCATTTCCTGAGTCTTCTGTAAGCGTTTGGCGAACTAAGATCGAGGTCTCATCTTGGACAATCAGTTGGGTTCCCGGTTCGAGGGGTTCTCCAGGCCGGGGACCGAGGAAGAGACATAAGGACCATTCAGGGGAATAGTGGGAGTCAAAGACTTTCCAAATCAAGGCATACAAGCGACCGGGGATTCCCTGGGCCTGTAATTCCTGATAGGCCCCTTTGGCATGGTCGGGAATGGTGACCCCTTGGTGTTCTAAATCCCGGAGTAGGGTTTCGAGTTCTTCGGCGGGGGTTTGGACGGACATCAACTGATGCGATGTCGCTAGGGGAGGGAGTAGGGTCCAGTCCCAACGTTGGGCCACGGCGTCGAGTTTGTCCCTGAGCCAATCTCGCACGTTTAAGGGTTGTTGCTGACACAGACAGTGGGCCGGAATTGGGCCGTCGCGAAGTGTCTCTCCTGGGGAATCGCGATCGCCCTCAGATATGGATTCAGGGCTGGATTCAGGGCTGGATTCAGGGCTGGATGTGTCAAGTTGTGCGGCTTTGTCTTCGATCTGTTGGGGATTGAGACAATGGAAATAGAGAAGCAGATCTTCGGGAGATAAATCCCACTCTTCTAGGGGGACATAG
Source organism: Phormidium sp. SL48-SHIP (assembly GCA_004299065.1). Taxonomy (GTDB): domain Bacteria; phylum Cyanobacteriota; class Cyanobacteriia; order Cyanobacteriales; family Geitlerinemataceae; genus Sodalinema. The sequence goes on from SIHH01000122.1 coordinate 9,657, forward strand.
TAATGGCCTTTACGGTTTAGGGCCAGTTCTCCTGAGGTTTTTAAGGCGACGAGGCGATCGCGCCGCAGTCCCGCCAAGATTTTCACCTCATCGGCTTCTTCATGGACTTCAACCAAAACATAGAGATGGGCAAAGTTTAAGGGATCTTTGAGGGTATAACGAGGAATAGAAATTAATCCATCGGTGAGGCTTCCTTGGACGAGTAAGCAAAGCCGAAACCCTTTTACGTGACAGTTGACGCCCGGATTGGGGGGAGTTTCGCTGTTGTACTCTAGGGATAACGCCTGAGCGCCGCGATCGAGCCATTCCTGTAAACCCCTGATGGCCATAGCTCGCAGAAAACAAAACCATTGATGATCGGTATCGCGTTCTTGTTGACAAACTTCAACCGCCCAATTGACGGCTCCCGTGGTTAGGTGAACGGTTGTCCCTTGATCCGGGTCAAGGTCGAGAAGTTGGTAGTAACTTGAGTAAGTCATAATGACATAAAGTAGGGGAAAAAACGCAAGGTTTGAGATTTTACGCCTATCACTTAAACGGCTTGTGAACAGAACAAATGGCTTGACATAATACGGCATCAAAATGAGTGATTTGTCGATTAGATTTTGCGGATTGAGTGCCGGCCGCTGATGTTCTGATTAGGTCATCTACCAGTTCAGTGAGTAGGGTCTCTAGGGTTTGATCAATGGCATGGAGACGCTCAACGGAGATGTAGTTGAGGGCTTCCTGGGTTAGCCGTTGATGAAGTTGTGCAATCAGGAGATGGCGCACCTCTGATCGCAGCCGTTTGAGATTGAGTAGTCGCGTCACCTGGACTTGGGATTTTAGTCCAATTTTGGGCGCGATTTCTGTCATGGAGAGACCCTCACATTGGGATAGATGGAGTCCCTCTAGGTAGCCATAAGCGCGTTGGGGTTGACGACGATGCAATCGAGCTAGATTGCTGTCTAGGACTTGGGCGATCGCCCCAGCCAGAGACTCATCAAGCGCCTGTCGATAGACCTCTAAAAAGCCCTCCGACTCATCTTCAAGTTGTGGTTCATGTCCGGGTTGTTGCCCCACTAAGGTTTCTAATTCCTGTTCATTTTTCACTGAGTAGCATCTCGGATGACCACAGCGAACATGAACTCGATAGTCACGCAATTGTGCTGCAAGCTGTTTGAGTTGTCTGAGGACAACCTTGCTAGAAACCGTGGGGTTTATCTGTTGTAATTGTTCCTTGTTAGGAACTTGGCATCGTCCGGTTTGACCGTCACGCCGTTGCAACAGGCGATCGCGTCGATACACCCGTTGATACTGTTGTAACAGCTTTAGGGACTGACTGATTTCATGGTCACTACAGAGGTGATATTGCCGCAAAATCCGTTCTAACTGCTCAGCATTGGTATCATTGAGAATAGCCCAATCGCTGGCCCGATAGATGCCCTTATCTAAGAGTACGCGATTCAATCCCGGATGGTTGTAGGTGAGTTGACGAGTCCAGGTACTCAAGGCAGACTTGTTAGGGTCATAACTCTCCAAAATATCCAAACTCAGAGGACAATACGGGGACGATAGGGTCCCATCATCATCGAGAACCAGGGGAAATAACTCATCGGCGTAGAGTCCATAGCAGTCCTGATAGCGTTGACTGAGATGGAGACAGGCTTGGCGAATCTGATGGCTAATAAAGCAACGAAGACTCAACTGAGCGATATCTGCTTCGTCCTCTCCCTGACGCCAGTTGTCCAATAATTGCCGTTGAAGGTACGGTTCTGGGTAATCTGGATCGAGAAGGAGGTTCCCAAAGCGTGTTTGCAGCCAAGTTTGAACCTGAGGTTTGACGTGAGGCTGAGACTGGCCCGATGATGTCAGACGCACCAGTTGCCAATAGCGAAAAGCGTTATCCATAACCTTGCAAGAAGCGACAGTGGCACAGCGTGGACGGCGATAATTGAGAAATTTTCGCAGATTATTCGAGTCGGGGTCGAGTTGCTCAGAGATTGCCCTGTTGCCCTGTGCCATCATTAATAAGTATTTCTGAGGGTGTGGATCTTATTCATCTCCATGGTCATCCGACGTAATCTGACGCCATCCCCAAGGTGCGATCGCGCCTTGGGGATGGCGT
>SIHH01000474.1 GCA_004299065.1 Phormidium sp. SL48-SHIP
CCCTAACCATCGGGAAATTGCCAACAGGCGATGCGTTCAATCCGAGAACTTCCACAGCGACAGGGTTGGGGTTCCGAAGCCACCCATTCATAACCGCAATCTTGGCAATGATGGAACAGATTGTTACGGTTAGCCCTCTCGATTTTGGCTTTCCAACTTTCGATATCTTGGGGATTGGGATTTTGAGACATCATAATAGATTAAAACAACAAACGCTAGTAGGGGCGGGTCATCCCCTCCTGGGAGGGGCTAGGGGTGGGTTCCCCTCCAATTTGGTATCCAATGCAACTCACAACGGCTGATTCTGGAAATTTGGATCTTCCTTGTCCAATTGACGGGCTTTCCACCTCAACACCCCCCAGGCGAAATCGAGGAGTTTAAGCTGACGAAACACCCGATGAGGGTCCGACAAATGAGTTTCTGGTAACGGCTGTCCCATCGCTTTAAACACCAGTCCCAGGGGAACATCAATCTCATCCTGAAGCTGGAGACAACGGGCAAATCGAGGTCCAAACGCTGCAATCAGAGACCCCACCCCGCCTCGGGCCTGTCCCCAACCTAGATAGGCTAATCCCTTATAATCAGCGAGAAACGAACCGCCATAACATTGAACCGTCGCCCCGCGCACTCGTTGCAATTCTTCGGGTAAAAAGGGATAGGCAACATGATAGCCCGTCGCGCAAACAATTAAGTCAAACTCCTCCCGGCTGCCATCAACAAACTCGACAAATTGACCGTCAAGTTTGCTAACCTCTGGCTTAGGCAAGATGCGACCATGTTTGATATAATAAGGAACTTCGTTATTTAGAGTTGGGTGTTTGTCAAAAATACGATGATTCGGTTTGGGTAAGCCATATCGCTCATGTTTGCCAAAGGTTAGGCGAATAATGGTATAGGCTAACCCCCGCTGAAACCATTGCGGCATCCAACCGCGAATTAAGTCCACAATGGGAAATCCGGCGAAGCTTTTAGGGATAAACCAGACGGATTCGCGCAAACTCAAGACGCTTTTTTCGGCAACTCGGGCGGCTTCGGCGGCGATGTCACAACCAGAGTTGCCACCGCCAATGACTAAGACTCGTTTTCCTCGTAAAATATCGGGTGTTTTGTAGTCTTTGGAATGGATAATGTCCCCGGCAAAGGTTCCCTTAAAGTCTGGAAACCGTTTACACCAGTGATGTCCGTTACAGAGGATAACTCCTTTATAAATGCGTTGTTCGCCGTTGGCAAAGGTAATTTCCCAAAGGTTATCTGCAATGGGGCGAACTAGATTAACTCGGCGTTCGAGTTCAATCTGGGGGCGCAGTTGAAAGTGGTCGGCAAAGTTGTTTAAATAGGCTAAGAGTTGTTGGGCGCTGGGGAAATCGGGGTAATCTGAGGGCATGGGAAAGTGAGTAAATTGAGTCACTTTCTTCGATGAGATAATATGGGCGCTTTCATACACGCCGTGATACCAATTCCCGCCAATATCGTCGCTGGCATCCACTTGATCATAGGGGATTTTAGCATCTTTTAAGGCTTGGGCAATTCCTAATCCAACAAATCCCGCCCCGATAATTAGTTGTTTGTGGCGAGTGTCGGTGGGAGTGGAGGTTTTAGGTTGAGTT
>SIHH01000475.1 GCA_004299065.1 Phormidium sp. SL48-SHIP
AAGCCGGCGATCGCTTTGCCACGAAACCGGCCTAAGCCACGGCTCCAGGGCTAGACATGATTCGCCCAAATTCGGAAATTTTTGCCTAAAAATTCCTCGATTTTTCTCCCAAACTCTGGGTCGACTGCCGGAAAAATTGGAGGTCTCCAAAACCTGGATTGCCCACCCGTTAAGGAAAGTTGGTCGAGACTTGGCAAAAATGAAGGCTCCTTGCCCAACAATTTTGTGGGAAACCTTCGAGAAAGTTGACCCTAAATTTTTAAATTAAGGCTTGACAATTCCTAGGTTTTATTGGTAGGCTTAAGTTCGAGTCTTGAGGGGATAGGCGATCAACACCAAAGCGGTCAAGAAACGACGATACGGACTAGAACCCCAAGCGCATCGTGAAGACTCTGAAGTTTTCTTTGACCAAATCCAGTTTTTACCCAGGATACACTCAATTATGTCAAGTCAAGTTACCGGAACCGTCAAGTGGTTCAACGAAGAGAAAGGATTTGGTTTTATCACCCAGGAAAACGGCGGACCTGATGTGTTCGTCCATTTCCGAGCCATTGTTGACGACGGCTTCAAAACCCTCGCAGAAGGTCAAAAAGTCCAGTTCACCGTTGAACAAGGACAGAAAGGTCCTCAAGCCCAAAACGTCACCGTGATTTAGGCGTTAGGTTAAATTTGAATTTCTGAAAGCCCCGACCATCGGGGCTTTTTTGCTGTCTACTCGTGATTAACACAGTACGGTACAGTAGAGAGCGTCACCTGTAGTTAGCGTTCAGGACTAGCGCCTTTCCGTCATGCCTTGGTTTGCCAAAATTGAAAGTGGGATTGTGGACAAGTCCACCTTTGATCAGTATGTTCCGGCCCATGTCGACTATGTCAAAGCCCTCAATCGAAAGGGACATCATGCCCGCAGTGGCTACTGGAACCGTCGAGGCGGTGGGATGTTACTGTTTGAGGCAGAATCGATGCAACAGGCCGAAGCGATTGTCCAACAAGACCCCCTGGTGTTGAACGACTGCGTCACCTACGATCTCTATGAATGGTGTTTGGTGGTCGATGATTGACCTCGATGATTGACAATTCCTGACCATTGCACCTGTTTTTGCTGGGTGCGGCGATAGGAAAAAAAGCGATCGCAGTCCTGGTAGGTGCAATGAGGGGAAATGGCAATTTGTTGGGGAACCAGTCCCAGCCGCTGAAGTTGGTGCATGATGGCCCGCCGGACATCCAGTCGCACTTTTCCCGGTTCAACATCGGGCAAGACAGGGGTATCATCGAAGTCCGAGAGGGCCGCAATCATGGCTTCACGTTCCTGGTGAGGATTTCCCGGTAGAAGTGTGGCCGCCACTTGGGCCGCCACATCTAACGAGACCTGGTAGACTTCCCCAGAAATGGCTGGCCCGAGGGCCACCCGGAGATTTGGGGTTTCGCTGCCACGATTCCAGAATTGGGCGATCGCCTCCGGGACGATTTTGGCCGCTGTTCCCCGCCAGCCGGAGTGAATCGCCGCCACAGATCCTCGGTCAACATCTGCAATCAAGACGGGGGTACAGTCCGCTGTACAAACCCAGACGGATTCCTCGGGGCGATCGCTCACGAGTCCATCGGC
>SIHH01000476.1 GCA_004299065.1 Phormidium sp. SL48-SHIP
GGCAGAGCCATGACACGAGGAGGAGTGACTTGGCCCCCCTCCCTCGTGACTTGGCTGGAGCCAAGTCATGCTCTTGGGGAGGCTCTGCCTCCCGAGTCGGACAGGCGGCAGAGCCGCCCAGAGTCCGTGTCACGGCAGAGCCATGACACGAGGAGGGACACGAGGAGGGAGGAAGTCTCTCAGGCACATCAGAAGTCTGTCAAAAAAAAGTTTTCCAAGTTTGCATAAAAACCTCCCTCCCCAGCGTTAATGGGATAGAACGCCACCCAGGAGGGACGCTGATGACCATCCAAATCGAGCAAATTGCCCAGTTTCTCGACCATCGAGACTGGCGCTATCGGGTTGAAGCCGACAAGAACCGCATCATCACCGCCGTGAACTCCGATGTGGTCGAGCAATTTGTGATTGTGATTGCCGTGCAGGAGGAGGGGGAGTATCTCAGCCTCTTTGCCCCACAACTGCTTTATCTCAAAGACCATCATTATAAAGGTGTTGCCTTTCAGACCATGTTAGCCATGGCCTGGGAGGTGACATTATTGCGCTGGGAATATGACCCCAGTGATGGGGAAGTGCGCAGCAGTACCGGAATTGCCGTCGAAGATGGTCGGGTGACGGAGAAACAGTTTAATCGTCTCTTGTCGGGGTTGATTCAGTTGACCGAGGAGGGGATGACGCGGCTGAAGCAGGTGCTGGCCACGGGAGAGGACCCCGGACGAGTGGGAGTGGGTTCTCCCCTCCAGGGAGGGGCTAGGGGTGGGTTCTCCCCTCCTGGGAGGGGCTAGGGGTGGGTTCACAGTGTTCGGCCTGAGGACAACCACCCCGAAGACCCACCCCGCCCTACGGGCACCCCTCCCAGGAGGGGATTTGGAACCTCTCCCTTAGTTTATGACCCTTCATTGGCGCAACAATTATGATGCACTTTCAACAAATTTGTGAGTTTCTGCAACAGCAAAACTGGGACTATCAGGCTGATGCTCAAACACAACAGCTTCAGGTACAGCGGCAGGGATTGACGGTTTTGATTTCCCTAGAGGAAGATGGCGAATTTGTCAAGATGGTTCTGCCGCAACTGTTGACCCTCCCCTCAGACCATCCCCACTCTGAACTGGGGTTGCAATGCCTACTCCATCTGGGATGGCGCTATAAACTGGTGCGTTGGCAACGAGACCCCAGGGATGGGGAAGTGCGCGTACAAGCGGATTTGCCCCTGGAGGATGGGGAACTCAGTTCACGGCAGTTTTGGCGCACCTTGCAGGGATGTTTGCAGATTGCCCAAGAGGGACGGGAACAGGTGCAACAGGTGTTGCAGACGGGAACGGTTGCCTCTAAGACTGACGCACTGCCACTTCTGGGTATTTTACTGCAAGCGGAAGTGAGCGGGGGTGCTGAGGCGGTGTATGGGGAATTGGATCAACGGGGAGGAGGAGTTGACCCCAACTTAGCCGAGGCAGCCCAACAATTTCTTCAGCAGGCGGCGGAATCAGCCGATCAAGAGATGCTGGATGGCTTGGTGGGGGTGATTGGAAATCTCGCCATTCGTCTGCAAGATTATCCCCGAGGTCGTCGAGAGCAGAATGTCGCCATGGCGATT
>SIHH01000123.1:0-9486 GCA_004299065.1 Phormidium sp. SL48-SHIP
TTCAAGTCTCGAATCTTCTAGGGCATTCTTTGATATAGTTTACGGGCATATAGCTGGGCTGTTTAAACAGTTATGACCTACGCCACCATTCTAACAACCCGAGGGGGTGAGAAACCGAGTGTCTTCAAGACACCCGGTTTCTAGGAGTCGCCCCGGGGTGACTTACTTCGCCCCAGCCGGCATTCCTAAGATATCCTCAATCTTCGGCATATCCTCGATGGGAATCACGCGCCCCTCATCCTCAAAGCCAACCAGTTCATTGAAGTTGAGATAGCGGTACAACTCATCCGCAAAGGGGTCGATTTTATCCTTCATAATCTCCAGATATTCCTCCTTCGTGGGAATGCGGCCGAGCAGCGCACAAACCGCCGCTAACTCCGCCGAACCCAGATAGACTCGCGCCCCTTTACCCATACGGTTGTTGAAATTACGAGTCGAGGTGGAGAAGACCGTGGCCTCATCTTCAACTCGGGCCTGGTTCCCCATACAGAGAGAACATCCCGGCATCTCCGTGCGCGCACCTGCCGCCGCGAAGATACCATAGACGCCTTCCTCGCGTAATTGCTTCTCATCCATGCGCGTGGGAGGACAAATCCAGAGCCGCACTTTCACCGGGCCAGCCCCTTCCAACACCTTCGCCGCAGCCCGATAATGGCCAATGTTGGTCATACAAGAGCCGATGAAGACCTCATCAATCTTGTCATTGCTACATTCAGACATCAACTTGACATTGTCCGGGTCATTGGGGGCGGCGACAATGGGTTCGGTAATCTCGCTGAGGTTCACCTCTAGGGTGTCCGCATACTCAGCATCCTTATCCGCCGACATTAACTCAGGATTGGCTAACCACTCCTCCATCTTGGCCGCACGACGCATCAGAGTACGCGCATCCTGATAGCCGCGAGCGACCATGTTTTTCAACAGCGCCACGTTAGAACGGAGATACTCGGAAATGGTCTCAGTCCCTAACTTAATGGTGCAACCGGAACAAGACCGCTCCGCCGTTGCATCGGTCAACTCAAAGGCTTGCTCGACTTTCAAATCAGGCAATCCTTCCATTTCCATAATCCGCCCAGCGAAGAGGTTTTTCTTGTTCTCTTTGCCGACGGTCAGTTTCCCATCCTGAATCGCCACCCAGGGAATAGCGTTGACGATATCCCGCAGGGTCACACCGGGCTGTAGCTCGCCAGTGAAGCGTACTAACACGGATTCTGGCATATCCAAGGGCATCACCCCTAACGCCGCCGCGAAGGCCACCAACCCTGAGCCAGCGGGGAAGGAAATCCCCAAGGGAAAACGGGTGTGGGAGTCGCCGCCGGTTCCGACGGTATCCGGTAATAGCATCCGGTTAAGCCAGGAGTGGATGATGCCATCCCCTGGACGTAGGGAGACGCCGCCACGGGTGGAGAAGAAGTCGGGCAAGTCCCGGTGGGTGTTGATGTCCACTGGCTTGGGATAGGCGGCGGTGTGGCAGAAGGTTTGTAGGGTGAGGTCGGCGGAGAAGCCGAGACAGGCGAGTTCCTTGAGTTCGTCGCGAGTCATGGGGCCGGTGGTGTCCTGGGACCCCACGGTGGTCATGACGGGTTCGCAGGAGGTTCCGGGACGCACGCCGGGAAGTCCGCAGGCTTGGCCGACCATTTTCTGGGCCAGGGTGAAGCCTTTGTTGCTGATTTCGGGGATTTCGGGACGGGCGAAGAGGTCGGTAATGTCGAGGCCCAAGGCTTCGCGGGTTTTGTCGGTGAGACTGCGACCAATCAATAGGGGAATCCGTCCGCCGGCCCGCACTTCGTCGAGGATGGTGTTGGGTTTGACGGTGAAGGTGGTCAGGAGTTCACCGTTTTTGGTGATTTCGCCTTTGTAGGGATGGATGGTGATGATATCCCCGGTTTCCATTTGGGTGACGTCGCACTCGATGGGGAAGCCACCGGAGTCTTCGGCGGTGTTGAAGAAAATCGGGGCGATACTGCCACCGAGGATGAAGCCGCCGGAGCGTTTGTTGGGGACGTAGGGGATGTCATGACCGATATGCCATAACAGGGAGTTGATGGCGGATTTACGGGAGGAACCGGTTCCGACGACATCGCCGACGTAGGCCACGGGATGGCCGTTTTCTTTGAGTTTGGCGATGGTTTCAATCCCCTCGGGCATGAGAGACTCCAGCATGGAGAGGGCGTGGAGGGGAATGTCGGGCCGGGTGGTGGCGTGGGGGGCTGGGGAGAGGTCGTCGGTGTTGGTTTCTCCGGGAACTTTGAAGACGGTGACGGTGATGGCTTCGGGAACTTTGGGTTTGTCGAGGAACCAAGCACCGTTGGACCAGGCATCGACGACTTGTTTGGCGTAGGGGTTAATGTCAGAGAGGGCTAGAACGTCGTTGAAGGCGTCGAAGACTAGCAGGGTGGTACTGAGGGCGGTTGCAGCGGCGGCGGCCAGGTTGCTGTCGCGGGATTTGAGCAGTTCGACGAGGGACTGCACGTTGTAGCCACCCACCATGGTTCCTAGGAGGGAGATGGCGCCCTGGTGGGAGATGAGGGGACAGTCGATTTCTCCTTTGGCGATCGCGGTGAGGAAGCCGGCTTTGACGTAGGCGGCTTCGTCTACACCGGGGGGAATGCGATCGCGCAAGAGGAGCATCAGGAACCCTTCTTCGCCCTCGGGAGGGTTTTTGAGGAGTTCACAGAGTTCTGAGGTTTGTTCGGCGGTTAGGGGAAGGGGGGGGATGCCCAGGGCTTCCCGTTCGGCGGCGTGTTGGCGATATGCGTCTAACATTCGGTTGGGTTCTCCTTATAGTTCAAACGACAATACCCGTTTGATGCGGTTGCAGCGGTCAACTTAGGGTAATGATTCTTAAAATCCTACGGTGAGTGGGGGGATGACCGCTAGGGTTTTGAGGGATTCTGTTTTCAAGGTAACGAATTTTGTTGGGGTTGGGATGGGCTAGATGTGGGGATGTCTTGACTTTCGCCACGGGAGGCGGAGGTGGGGGCGAGACCCCGTGTAACTACGGAGAGGGTTGACGGGATTGGGGTCTCTGGAGTCGGGTTTTGGCTTGACGACGGCAAAACCGCCGCTAAGATGGGGATAGTTTCTCCGTAAAAACTATGACAAAGTACATTGTTGTTAAGGGAACCTCCGGGATTGGCAATCGGGTTTTTGCGGTTGCAACGGGGATTTTATATGCTCAGTTGAGTGGCCGACAGTTGGTGGTGGATTGGCGGGATGGGAGTTATTCCAATACGGGAGAAAACTTGTTTTTTCGCTATTTTGATTGTCCGATAGCCAAGTCTGTTGATGTTTTGCCGGTGACGGATTCGATTTATCCGGCTGTTTGGCAACATCAACTTCATCGCTCTTTGGGGTCTCTTCGTAATGAGTTTGGATTGACTGGTTATGCGGATATGTCGTTTGATGTCTCCCGGCTCGATTATGAGGAAGATATCATTGTTTTGTCGGCTTATACTCACAAAATTCATGCCATGCGCCCTTTATTCACGGGCGATGCGATGGGGTTGGCACAGCTCACAGGGAGCGAAATCCTCAGCTCAATTCTACGGGAGAATATTTTCTTGAAAGAGGATATTTTTCACGAGGTTGAGAAATTTAAAAACGAGAATTTTGAGGGGCATATGATTGGTGTTCATATTCGGTATTCGGATATGAAAGTTCCCTTGCCGGAGGTTGAGTCATCTCTGCGATCGCTTGTGGGATCTGTTCAATCAAGATATCCTAAGTTCAAGATTTTTTTGGCAACAGATTCTCAAGATGTCTTGCTGTCTTTTCAGGATAAGTTTCCGAACGTCATTTCAATTAGCAAATGGTTTTCGACGTCGGGTAAACGACTGCATCAAAATCCCCAGGAATGCCAAGATTTGGTACAGAATGGAATTGAAGCGTTGATGGATTTGTATCTATTGGCGGCTTGTGATAGTTTGATTTTTGCTTCCCGTTCATCCTTTAGTTTTTTGGCGAGTCTTCTGATGACGAAGCCCAATCATCGATGCTATGATATTGACAGGAATAAATCCCTCATTAAGCGTGTTGAATTACGGCTTAAGCGGATGATCGGGGTCTAACGGTTGAGAGTGGTTAGATGATGATATATCAGATGATTTCGTTTTTTTTAACGGTGGTCATGATGGCCGGTGTCGGGGTGGCCTCTCGGGCGATCGCAGGCTCCAAAGTCAACATTGACTACGATTCTGAGTCTTTTGAGCAAGAGATCTCTCAGGGAGATATTCGTGTTCGCGTCGATTATCGGGCTGGAGAGCAGATGGACGATCGCCAACTGTACTATATTTTATATTACCAAGATGAAGCCCAGTTACAAGACACTCCTGAGTATCCAATGATGCGGGGTGAAGTCCGTTTTCAAGACTTAGATAATAATGGACCTCCAGAAGTCATCGTCGAAACCTACACGGGAGGCGCTCATTGTTGCACGGTTCACCAGATTTATCGTTGGACTGGACGTGAATTTGAGGAGTTTAGCCTCGGCCCCGCTGATGGTGGCGGTGGGAGGTTTCAAGACTTGGATAATGATGGAGATCTAGAATTTTTAACCTTTGACGGTGGATTTCTCTATCGATTTAGTTCCTATGCGGGTTCTTTTCCTCCGTCTAGGATTCTCTCGTTGGGCGATTCTGGTTTTGAGGATGTGACTCGTGAGTATCCCCAAAGACTGCGATCGCACGCCCAGGAAATGCGCTCCGTTGTGGAGGAACGAGATTATGAAATTAATGGTGTTTTAGCCGGATATGTAGCCCAAAAAATCTTGTTAGATGAATTTGAGGAAGCTTGGGCGTTTATGTTAGAGCATTATGACCGCCAAGAGGACTGGGGGCTAGATATTTATAATGAGGATGGCGAGGTGATTGGCCAACATCCTGACTTTCCCACGGCGTTACGCGCGTTCTTAGTGGAGTCTGGTTATTTAGAAGATTAGCTAGTTGCGGAAATCCGGTTAGGTTGAGTAATTTTTACGAAGAAGTATTGACAAAATAAAGTATTTATGATAGCGGGAGGATAGACCAGCCTAGGGATATTTTCCCACAGTTTGGAAGACCCTGTATCACTTGCTTAACTGTCTATCTTTTGCTGGCTTATTTTGTCATAGATAGCCGGAAATTCTCCGGTTTAGATAGCACTAGACTGAATGATAATCTATCATTGCATCTGGTGTTAATTATGGTTTGGCGACTCATTTCTCTCATCTCAGCCTTGGGGTTGGCGAGTGGTACTTGGATTTCGGGGGCGATCGCCCAGCCCACCCTTCACATTGATTCCGATACCCCTCCCTTTAGACAGCGTGAACTCCGTGACGGAAATATGCAAGTTTCCGTTCGCTACGACGGAAACCCTGACTTAGACAATCGTTATCACCGTAATAACTTACACTATCAAATCCGCTATCGTGAATGGACTCGGGAATTGATATTACGCGACAGTGCCCTCACCTTTTCCTGGGCGAATGTGATGCTAAAAGACTTAAACCAAAGCGGAACACCAGAAGCCATTATCACAACCTTTAGTGGCGGCGCTCATTGTTGCACAACTCATGACATTTATAGCTGGAATGGCGATTCCTTTGACAGCACTCGCCTCGATTGGCAACAATTGGGTGGTGGAACCTTTGAAGATATCAACGGTGATAGACAAGTTGAATACGTAACCGTTGATCAACGCTTCTTTTATGCCTTTAGTTCCTTTGCCGGTTCCTTTCCCCCCTCTCGTATTTTAAACTTCGAGGATGGAGAATTTCACGATGTTAGTCGCGAACATCGGCAGGAACTTCGTCAACGGGCTTGGCAGATGTATGTGACACTCCAAGAACGAAATCACGACGTGAACGGAGTGTTAGCCGGGTACGTAGCCCAAAAAGCTCTGTTAGGAGAGTTTGCAGAGGGGTGGGAGTTTATGTTAGCCCATTATGACCCCGATGATGAATCGGGAATCTCGGGATACAACATTTATAACGATGAGGGAGACGTGATTGGCAAACATCCCGATTTCCCGACAGCGTTGCAGGCCTTTTTAATCAACTTGGGCTATATTGACGAATCGGATTTACCCTGTCGTTGTGGGGGGTAATACTGGCCACAACGACAGTTAGGTAATTAGAAACCCAGCAATTACGCCGCGTCTAAGGTACGTTTATAGGCTTCATCCAAAACTTCGCAAAGGGTGGGGTGAGTATGCACATTAAAGGCCAACTCACGCACCGATTGCCGATTGGCGATCGCATTCGCCGCCTCTTGAATCAAATCCGCCGCATGAATGCCGATAATATGAACCCCCAACAATTCCCCCGAATCCTTACGGTAGATAATCTTGGCAATCCCATCGGTTTCCGCTTCGGCGAGGGCTTTAGAATTAGCCTTGAAATAAGTGCGGGCGGTTCCCACCTCAAAGCCTTCCGACTCCCCTAACTCCTTAGCTTGGGGTTCCGTTAAGCCGACAAAACTGATTTCAGGATGAGTAAAGGCGGCGGCGGGGATACTGCGATAGTCTACCTGGCGATCGCGCCCCTGAATCGTCTCAACCACGGCAACCCCTTGCGCCGAAGCCGCATGAGCTAACATCATCTTACCCGTAGCATCACCAATCGCCCAGAGATGAGGAACCGGTTCCCCATCAGCGATAACTTGCAAATAATCATTCACCGGAATAAAGCCTCGGCGATCAGTTTCGACTCCCACCGCCTCTAAATTCAGCTTATTGGTAACGGGAATCCGCCCCGTCGCCACCAAACAAGCATCCACTTCCAAGACTTCGACGACGTCCTTAGATTGGGCATCCGTCAATTCAATCATCACCGGGGTTCCTGGGGTGACTTTCGTGGCGAAGACACCGGCGTAGGTTTCCACATCTCGGGCATCCAACAACACCCGCTTGGCGATTTTAGCAATATCAGGATCGAAGGTGGGCATAAGTTTGTCGAGGGCTTCGACCATGGTAATCTCCGAACCCAGGGCGGAATAGACATCGGCGAACTCTAAGCCAATGTAGCCACTGCCAATAATGGTAATCCAGGGCGGAACCGTCTCCAGTTTTAGGGCATCATCACTGGTAAAGACAGTTTTCCCATCGAGATCAATCCCAGGGGGAACAAAGGGAACCGAACCAGGGGCAAGAATGATATTCTCAGCACTGTAGGTTTTTTCCCCTTCCGGGGTTTCGACGCTTACTTTTTGCGCGGCGGCGACTTTACCCCAGCCTTGGATGATATCCACTCCGAGGCGTTTGAGGCTGTTCGTCATGTTGCTGCGAATGGTGTTTACCAAGTTATCGGCGTGATCGGCGATTCCTTGGCGATCGAATTGAACCTCTCCGACATGAACCCCCATCGATCGCAGGTGTTGGGTTTGACGCAGTTCCCGCACGCGCCCCGATGCGGCGAGGAGGGCTTTGGAGGGAATGCAGCCGCGATTGATGCAGGTTCCGCCCATTTCGGCGGCTTCAATGATGGCGGTGTTTAGCCCCTGGGCGACAGCATGAAGGGCTGCACCATGCCCCCCCACACCGGCACCAATAATAATGAGATCGTAATCAAACCCTTGACTCATGAGTAGTTTCTCTGTGCGTTTAGCCTTCCTATTTTCAACTGTGCGGGGGCGATCAGACAACTCCTCGCGAGAGGGGAGGAGATTGGGAGGGGAGAAAAAAGTTTGTTAGGATCGGCGAGATATGCCGCGATCGCCCGGTTGATTGTCTAAATTGGGTAGCCTAGTCTCGGCTGGGTAACGCCGAGACAGCGTTTGCCCCCTTGCTTCTTTCTCGACTTATGGAACCTAACACTCCCGATCGCCCGGATGCCGAACCCACGTTTGAGGAAACCCTCGAACAGTTGCGTAAAGCGATGAACAGCCATCCCAAAGACTCGGAGACATCCAAGGCGAAACCCGTGGAACCCCCCAGTGATATGCCAACGGATTTGGCGATCTGGGAGGATGCGATCGCCGATATTGAGCAATTTCTAGAATCGAAAAACCCCAATTCCCCCGATTCTGATTAAGGTGAAGTTTACCCCAGTCGTTGTCGTCTGACGTCAAAAGCCAACAAAGCGGCGGCGATCGCCACATTCAGGGATTCGGCGTTAGGGCTAATGGGTATGGTAACGCGCAGATCGGCCAGTTCCAACAAAGGCGACGATAATCCCGCCCCTTCATTTCCCAGCAAAATCAACGACGGCGGCTTCCAGTTCACATCCCAATAGGTGACGGGGCTATCTAAGCAGGTGGCCACCACTTGCACCCCCTGGGATTGATAGTCTTGTACCGTGTCGAGGAGGTTCTCACAGGGCGTCATGGGCATCTGAAACCAGGTTCCCGCCGAAGCCCGCAAGACTTTCGGGGAGGTGCGATCGACGCTATCCTCACTCAGCCATAGCCCATCGATCTCCGCCGCAACAGCGGTACGGATGAGAGTTCCCAAATTTCCCGGATCTTGCAGATGTTCCAGGGCAAATCCCACCCCGGAGGGTAACAATTGGGGGGGAGATGGGGGGTTTTGGGGGGCGGTGGCGATGACACCATCGGGGTTGACGGTGGTAGCGAGGGCGTTTAAGACATCCTCGCTGACAACTTCGGTGCGTTGGGCCTGAAGTTGCGTCAGCAGTTGCGGATGGCGATCGCCCCAGGCGGGGGTATAACAGAGAACATCGAGAGGATACTGATGGCGGTTGGCTTCTTCGATGAGGTGAGTTCCTTCGAGGAGGAATCGTTGCTGGAGTCGGCGCTGTTTGGTTTGGTGGAGTTTGCGCAGTTGCTTGATCAGGGGGTTTTGTAGGCTAGTGAGCATAATATCAGGGACTGACAGGGATATGGTTCTATCATCCCTGTTGTTGCCAACAGTCTTCGAGCCAATTTTTTAGAATGTCTGGTGCGGTTGTATATTGCCGCGTGACGCTCCAAATTTGCAATAACTGTGATGGTGTATCGACGGTTACATCGAGCGGCTGATAGGCGCGACAGTGACAGCAAATCCCCAAATCCTTTAGCCTGTGGTAGATACACCAGCGACAACCTCCATGAATTTTTAGTTGATAGGGCGATGGTGGCATGGCAGTTAATGAGATAGTCTCGCAATAATTTTTTTGATTATAAAGGGAGTATCGGCGATCGCACCAGCCCTGACTGACTTCGTTACATTCTGTAACATATCCAGGTATCACTGTATCTTTGGCTACCGTTTATCGTCCCGAAGCCAAGAAATGTCAATAATAGTCTCTTATTGGGAACTCGTGAGGGGTTCCTTTAATTCGAGTATCACTACATCAATTTGTTGAATGTAGGTTTAAATCGCTAAATATAACTAAATAGATTATTTTAGTTTTAACAAGAAATACCCCCAGTTTTAGGGTATTTCAACCTAACTGATAATGCTTATCAAGATTGTTGAGAATAATTCTCTTACCTGAGATGCCTGGGCTAAAAATACCTTGAATTTTCCATTTGCCTGTGTTCTAATCAAGACATGGATGACCCAAAACGG
>SIHH01000123.1:9586-11644 GCA_004299065.1 Phormidium sp. SL48-SHIP
CCTTGAATTTTCCATTTGCCTGTGTTCTAATCAAGACATGGATGACCCAAAACGGGGTCAAAAATACTCAAAAATACTCAAGACTCGTCTTGTAACCAGGAGAATTTTCAATGGCGATCGCAACCCCAATCCAAGCCTTCGAGCAAATTGCCGACAATCCCATTGCACTGCCCAAAACCACAACAGAACCCGTCTGCGAGGGCTTAAATATCCTCTTAGCCACCTTCCAAGCCCTCTATTTACAATATCAAAAACATCATTTTGTGGTTGAAGGCGCCGAATTTTATCAACTTCATAACTTCTTCCAAGAATGCTATGATGACGTCGCCGGCCATGTTCATGACTTAGGAGAACGGCTCAATGGCCTCGGAGGGGTTCCCGCCGCAAGTTTCAGTAAACTGGCAGAACTTTGCGCCTTTGAACCCGAGGCAGACGGTGTTTTTCCCGCCCGACAAATGCTAGAATCGGACTTGAAAGCCGAACAAGCGGCAATTTCTTTGTTGCGTTCTCAGGCGGCACAATGTGATAGCCTAGGCGATCGCGCCACCCGCCATTTATATGAAGAAATGCTCCTCAAAACAGAAGAACGCGCCTATCACATTGCCCATTTTCTCGCTCCTGATAGCCTGAAACAATAGTCTGTTCATCCAGACAGGGAACAGCGGGCAACACCCGCCCCTGTTCCCTGTTCCCTGTTCCCTGTTCCCTATCTTAAACACGCCTGAATCAACCCCTCGCTTCCCGTCGCCAGACGAATCGGAACCCCAAATTCCTGTTCCAACTCTTCCACAGTGACATCATCGAGGAAGCGAGTTTCCCCATGTTTCAACATCACCGTCGGCAGAACAATCCCATCGCCGAGATAATCTCGCCGGTGTTGCAACCCTCGCCTGACATCGGAACCCGTGAGAACCCCAGTCACACTAATCTCTTGCCCCCAAAACTCGCTATTGAGGCTTAACATCTCCACCGTTAACCCCTCAACAGCGTTGAGTTGTTGCAGAATCTCCCCAAACGCAGTTCTGACAGCGTTCCCCACAACCCAGGTGAGGTGACGGGGAGGATGAACCTGAGAGGGAAGTTGTGTAGAGGCGATTTCGCGAAATTCATCGAGGAAGAGGCGAATCGAACCGACACCATTATCAATTTGGGGATAGCCTTCATAGTCAACCCGTTCCGGCATTTCTAAGCCGGCTAGGAGAAACCACTCGTCGGCTAACCAGGCAAAATTCGATCCTAACTGTTCTCGGAATTGCGGTTGTAAGGCTTGAACCTGTTGGATGACGTCCTCGGCTTTGCTGGGGGAGACGGGAGTTAGTTCATCTTCGGGGGGGCGAAATCGCGTTAAGCCAACGGGAACCACCGCCACGGAAGCCACAGCCGGGATATCGTCATCATCGAGGTTTTTGCCGAACTGGGCTAAGTCGTTTAGGGTTTTGTTGAGGTGAATCCCATCGTTAATTCCAGGGCAAACCACCACTTGAGCGTGAATTTGTAAACGCCGATCTTGGAACCATTGTAACTGTTCGAGGATTTGTCCGGCGCGGGGGTTTTTCAGGAGGCGCGATCGCACCTCGGGTTCGGTGGCGTGTACGGAAACATATAACGGCGAGAGTCGCAGTTGTTCGATGCGTTCCCATTCAGCGGCGGGAAGGTTGGTTAGCGTGAGATAGGAACCATAGAGAAAGCTGAGGCGATAATCGTCGTCTTTGAGATAGAGAGTATCCCGCATTCCTGGGGGTTTTTGATCAATAAAGCAAAAGGGACAACGATTATTGCATTGAATTAGAGTATCAAATAAGGCAGAGGAAAACTCTAAGCCTAAATCACAATCGTAGTCTTTCTCGATTTCGACTTCATGGAGTTCGTTGTCACTGTCGAGAACTTTTAGGCTGAGAATTTCGTCAGCACAAAGAAATTGATAGTCGATTAAGTCTCGCGGTGAGATATCGTTAATGGATACGAGGCGATCGCCTGCCTGAAAGCCAATCTCTTCGGCAATGGAACCCGGCAGAACCTTGGTGACGAGGGCGGGTTGAATGGTTGAACGACTCATGA
>SIHH01000477.1 GCA_004299065.1 Phormidium sp. SL48-SHIP
ACGTCAGCAAACCGGTAAAAACTGAATCAGGATAGGGGCGATCTTCGTGAAACGACAATTACAAAAATTTGGCGATTGGCTTGAACGTCGTTGGGTACAACCCGCCTTTGCCGGTTGGTTCTGTTTAGGACTGTCTCTGTTTTATCTCGGTTCCGCCGCTAATACGATGTCTGGCTGGCTGTATGCGATTAGTGGTGCATCTTTTGCGCTGTTGGGAGTCGCCGCAATTCTTCCACCGCGATCGCTGCGTCATCTGCAACTTAAACGCCAGTCCATCGATCCCGTTAGCAGTGGGGAATCTCTCACTGTTATTTTCGAGATTCACAATCCCCAACGTCGTCCGAAACTTCTTTTGCAACTCCAGGATGAGATTCCCCCCCGCTTGGGAACTCCCCCAAAACGGGTGATTGAGTCTCTCGCTGGGGGGGAGACGCTGCGCTGGATTTATCAGCATCGGGCCGCGCAACGGGGAATTTACCATTGGGATCAGGTTAGCCTCCGTACCGCTGCGCCGTTGGGGTTATTCTGGTGTCGGCGATCGCGCCAGGTTCCGGGAAAGGCGATCGTCTATCCCCAGGTTCTCCCCCTACAACGCTGTCCCCTTATCGATGGAATTGGCCAGGAGGAGAATCCCGTCTTTTCCGCCTATGAACGTCAGGTTCAACCGGCCTCAGAAGGCTTAACTCGCGCCTTACGTCCCTATCGCTTCGGCGATCCCATGCGGATGATTCACTGGCGCACCTCGGCCCGCTATGGAGAGTTACGGGTGCGGGAGTTGGAGGTGTTCCAGAGTGGACTCGATGCGGTGATTGCGTTGGATACGGCGGCCCACTGGGATGCAGAAGACTTTGAACAGGGGGCGATCGCCGCTGCGTCTCTCTATTTTTACGCCAGTCAGATGCAACTCAATGTCCGTCTTTGGACGGCGAAAACCGGCTTAGTCAATGGTCATCGGGTGGTTCTCGAAGCCTTAGCGGGAGCCAGTTTTGGGGAATCGGAGACGGGGACTCCCATCGGCGATCGCCCCACGGTTTGGCTAACCCCCAACGCCGCCACATTAGAGACGCTTTCGGCCAACAGTCGCTGGATTCTCTGGGGACTATCTGTTCCCTCTGGCTTAGCCAGTGGCGGAATTTGCATTGACCCTGGCCAGGATTTACAACGTCAGTTACAATCATTATTGAAGTAACTTGATGGCATCATGACGGAATTTCCTCCAGAATTTTGGCGAGCGGTTGACGAGTTCAATCAGGGTGAGTTCTACGCCTGTCATGATACCTTAGAAGCCATTTGGCTCGAATCAGTTGACCCAGAAAAGAAATTTTATCAAGGCATTTTACAGATTGCTGTGGGGTTTTATCATCTCAGTAATCAGAACTGGAAAGGCTGTTTAATGTTATTGGGAGAAGGAACGAATCGCTTGCGGCATTATCGTCCTGAGTATGGTGAGATTGATGTAGAATCGTTGTTCTCTGAGGCATTGGAAATGTTGCAGGAGTTGCAAGAAGCGGGAGAGGAGAGAACGGCTGAGTTTGCGAGTAAGTATGGGTTGATTGGGGAGTCAGGGACGATGGCGTTACCTAAGGT
>SIHH01000478.1 GCA_004299065.1 Phormidium sp. SL48-SHIP
TCTTCAAGGTCTCCGTTGCCATAACAAGGCTCAGCATATTTTACACCTCTAACCTCCTTTACGAACGTGTCTGGAATTGCCTCAGGGTCTAGTGTTGGGTAGAAGTCACGAGGCTTAAGGTCGAACTTGCCGAAGTTTCGCTTACCCATTAAGATAGTCCTCAGGCACAAGCCCTTGTTTAATTAAGGTTACAGCAAAACTATTATACTGGTAAGCAGGCCAATAAGGGTTAGTGTTTCCTATGTATCCGAGGACATAAATTTCTTCATCCCCATGGAAATACCAATTACCACCTTTAAAGTAGATTCTATCACCGTATTCTTGATAGACCCTGCATCCGACCTCAAACTGGCCCGTGTAATCTTTAGGCACAGCAGGGCGACCGTATTTCTTGTTAATCTCTTTACAGATTTCGTATGTGTCAATCATTGTTTGCCCCCCTTAGGCTCTGTCGAGGACGTTCTTAACGGTGGTGGGGTGCCACTTGCCGCCCCTCGCTGTCGTGACCCCGGTCTTGTTCAGTGTGTCTGCGATCTGCTGGAGGGTCTTGCCTGCCTGACGCAGGGGAAGAATGGTGTCCATGACCTTGGCGGCGTGGTTGTCTGCCTTCTCCCTCGACGCAGCGTTAGCCTTGTCAATGTTGCCACGGTTGCCGCCCAGCTTTACACCCTTAGCCTTAGCTTTCTCCAAACCCCTCTTGGTCAAAACAGAATGAGATAAAAACCCCCTACTATGAACAAGGCCATGACAAGACTCGCAAAGAGGAACAACATTACTCCCCTCATTACCGCCAAGAACCTTCGGAACAACATGGTGCATATGGTTTGCGGGTTTTTTGCAGTTAATACACCTACCACAACCCATCAGGGTGCTCCGTATTGTCTGCGTAGCGCGCCAAGGCTGATAAACTCAGGATCGAACTCTCCGTTTTCCACGTTTCGTAGGTGGACAATTCCGCGCCACCAGAGGTGAGAGATGTTACCTGCCCACGGACTGTCATAGTCTTGGTATACCCCCGCCACAAGGCCCATAATTCGATTGCCAGTAGGGCTTGAACGAACAGACCAATCAACGATATGGCTATGACCAACAACACAAGAGCAATGGTTTTTGGCAAGTAGGCTAGAAGCGTGATGCTCACCGCCAATAGGCCGACCCATAAGGCCAGACACCATGTAATGAGCAAAACTAACACCCTCAATGGTGTAAATGCCGGGAGTTTGACCCTCGTAGTAAACCACTTCATTGTGATAGTCCGACAGTTGGTAGTTTTTGTAACTTACGCCATACTTATCCCCTGCTAATTCAGGCTGATACTCCAAGACCTTGTTTTTTCTCCACTCATGGTTTCCTGTTAGGAATACGCTATGAGGTAGTTTTTTCTTGGACTTCTTTACAGGGTGCCACATTCGATCAAGGAAGTCAAGACCAGCTTCAATATCCCTCTCGTATGAAGCCCCGTGAAAGGAAGCCTTGCCCTTGTCATAAGAACTCAGAGACGGCATATCAAACGTGTCTCCCATGTTCACTACAACATCAGGTTTGGTTTCCTTGATATACTGGCCTAGCCAATCAGCCCT
>SIHH01000479.1 GCA_004299065.1 Phormidium sp. SL48-SHIP
TCGTCGTAACAGGCACGGATCCCAATTGGGTTCACATTGCCCCGATAGGCTTCGGTTTGTGGGTGAACATTGGGATCGCCATAGACTTCTGAGGTTGAGGCCAGTAACAATCGGGCCTTGATGCGTTTCGCCAGTCCCAACATATGCAAGGTTCCCAAAACGCTAGTCTTCACCGTCTTGACCGGATTGTACTGATAATGGACGGGAGAGGCGGGACAGGCCAGATGATAAATCTGATCCACTTCAACGCGAATCGGTTCGGTAATATCGTGGCGAATCACCTCAAAATAGGGAGACTCCATCCATTGCAGGATGTTGTGTTTGTTTCCGGTGAAAAAGTTATCGAGACAAAGGACCTCATGTCCTTGTTCCATCAGGCGATCGACGAGGTGGGAACCCAGGAATCCCGCACCACCGGTGACTAATATTCTCATGAACCACATTGTAGGGAAAACCTGACCTCTACCGTAGCCTGCGATCGCCAAACTGTCTAGTTTCTACCTATTCTCCCCAATTTGAGTGAAACACCGTTAAACATCTGAGTCTTTTTCCTCGGCCGGGTCTTCATGCAGCACCTGATACTGTAAAAACACCTCATCCTCGACTCGCTTCACCTCCAGCAAACGTAAACGGGGAGCGCGATCGCGAGAAAACCCCAGCCCATCGACTGGGGTCGGGGCCGCCGTCCCCCCAAAAATATAACCACAGACCGTTAGCCGAACTTCATCAATGGCCCCCAACTCAAACAAGGTTGCGATTAGATGGCCGCCTCCCAACACCGCCAGTCGTTCAATCCCCAAGCCTCGTAACTGGGTCAATCCCGCCTGCAAATCCAGTCCCGTCTCCGACGAATCGACCGTTAACAAGCGGTCAAACCCTGAATGAGTCTGCCAAAAACCAGCCCCTTCAGTTGTCGTCAGCAGCCAACGGGGAATCGGTTGGCGAAAAAAGGGTAACGCCGGGTCAAAGGTTCCAGACGCCGAACAGACCACTTGCACCGGTTGAGGAGGAGTTCCCGCCGCCTCGCGAGCCGCCAAAAGCTGAGGAGATTGAAGACGCATCGCCGTTCCCCCTGAGCGTAAGGTGGTTCCTCCCATCAACACCGCATCCGCCGCCGCCACACAGGCCTCTAAATGCTGATAATCAACAGAAGAGCCGAAGGTCACCCCTGAGCGGCCAACATCGGAAATTTTGCCATCAGCCGTCATGGCTAAGATCACGGTCGTGTGAGGACGAGACAGGGGGGGAGTCAACATAACGCCAGCTCATTAGGATGGAATAAGAAATTCGATCCGGGATCTCCCGAATCTCCAACGAGCCTACCGCAAAAACTCCTCGCCTCGTGGTCTAGGAGCCAATCCCTAACCGGCTTGAGTCATCCCGGTCAGAGGTTCGCTGCCAAAGCCCTCTAGGGTTAAACTCGGGACGGTCAAGCATCCATTCCGTTAAGATTCTTGTTTTGCGTAGTTTTAACCAGGTCTCCCGTCTGTGTCCGTCAAAAGACCCGCTATCCTAGAAGGGGGACTCCGGATGGTCTGCTCATCACGGCGGTGGATTTCACTGAATGATCGCGATCGT
>SIHH01000480.1 GCA_004299065.1 Phormidium sp. SL48-SHIP
TCTAAGACTCGGGTTCACTGTCTATGGTCACATCTTGCAATTCTTCATCAAAACGGACATAGAGGACATTGGGGCGACAGCAGACTTGGCAATCTTCGACATAGGATTGTTGCGCCCCGGCACTCCAGTCGACAAAGGTACTGTTTTCCTCGCCACAATAGGCGCAGCTGTAGGTTGCGGTGTTTTGCATGGGGTGTCTCTGGGATCAGTTCGAGTTGGCCTGGCGTTCACATTCGCGTTTCGTCACCTCATGGCGATAGCGAAACATATCTCGGAGACGATCGCCGACAAACCAACCCAGCAAGGGTTCTGAGAGGGGCGACAAGGGGATTTCATAGGTAATACTATCGGTGAGGCGGGTTTGGCCGTTGTCCTCACTGAATTGGTGGCGATGTTGCCAATAGTCCATGGGGCCGTCGAGTTGTTCGTCGGTGAAGAGATAGGGGCGATCGCACTCCGTATGACGGGCCAACCAGGTGACGGGAAACGGCCCGAGATAAATCTTAAACTCCGTCATCGCCCCCACATCTAAGCCGCCTTCGCGTCGCACCACCTCAACGGGTTGCCAAGGGGGAGTTAGAATTTGCAGAATATCGGCTCGTTCGTGAAACTGCCAGACGGTTTCAATCGGTGCGTCAATTTGGCTCGAATAGGTAAATGTCAGCATAATTGCCCCAGTTTGTACTTCTCATCCTACCGCGATCGCCCCCATGACTCAATCCACTCGTTCTTTGCGAGACTCCCTCGTTCTCTATCTCATTCTTAGCATCATCGCCCTGATGATGCTATTTCCCCTTCTCTGGCTGTTGAGTACGGCCCTCAAATCTCCCCAAGAAAATCTCTTTCAAATTCCGCCTCAATGGATTCCCCAACATCCCACCTTGGAGAATTTCGTCACGGTCTGGACCAGTCAACCCTTTGGCCGCTATCTTTTTAATAGTAGTTTTGTTGCGGTCTGTACCGTTGTCTGTAATCTCCTTTTTTGTTCCCTCGCCGCCTATCCCCTAGCTCGACTGGAATTTCGCGGGCGAGGGGTGATTTTTGCCGGTATCCTGGCGACTCTCGCCATCCCTTTTCAAATCATCATGGTTCCCCTCTATGTCTTGACGGTACAATTGCGCTTAAACAACACCTATTTAGGGATTATGTTTCCCTATTTGGCGGGCGCGTTTGGTATCTTTCTCCTACGTCAAGCCTTCGCGGCGGTTCCCAAGGAACTCGAAGAAGCTGCCCGCATGGATGGCTGTTCTGAATTGGGGATTTGGGGTCGAATTATGCTTCCGGCAATTCGTCCAGCCCTGGTCACGTTAGCGATTTTTACGTTTATTGGGTCTTGGAGCGATTTTCTCTGGCCACTTATTGTTTTGGATCGTCCAGAACTTTATACGTTACCTCTCGGGGTTGCTCAACTTTCTGGGGCATTTTCCCTCGATTGGCGACTCATTTCTGCTGGGGCAATTCTCTCGATTGTTCCTGTTTTAGTTCTCTTTGTTTTGGTTCAGCGTTATATTATTTCGACGAATGCTAGTAGTGGAATTAAGGGGTGATAGCTTCTCGAAAATGGTGCGTTCCGGCAAG
>SIHH01000124.1 GCA_004299065.1 Phormidium sp. SL48-SHIP
ACCTAAGTTTGTCACCTAAGTTTGCCACCCAAGTTGTTAATGCCTAAAGTTAGCGTTTGTATCCCCACCTATAACCGGCAAACCCTGCTTCCCTTTGCCGTAGACAGTGTCCTCAAACAATCATTTCAGGATTGGCAACTGATTGTCTGTGATGATGGGTCTTCCGACGAAACCCCCACCTTGATGCAGGCCTACGAACAGCAAGACGATCGCATTCGCTACCTACGCCATCCCCAGAATATCGGCAAAAGCAACAACATGCGCTCCGGCTTTGATGCCGCCGAGGGAGACTACTTTATCAAATTCGACGACGACGATCGCCTCACCCCGGAATTTCTCACCCAGATGGTGGCCATCTTAGATAACCATCCCCAGGTAGATTTTGTCAGTTGCGACCATTGGCTGATTGACGAAACCAACCAGCGCGATGGAGCCGCCACACAAGAAAACTCTCGCTATTGGGGACGTGACTCCCTCTCGACTGGAATCATCGAGAACTTGCTGGAAGTGGTGTTTATTCAGCAAAGTCTGCAAGTCGGAACCACCCTCTTTCGCAAACCCGCCTTAGACGCCGTGGGGTTCATGCGGGCCGACTTGCAAAACTGCGAAGATAATGACCTCTTAGTGCGGCTGGCCCTAGCCGGAAACGTCGGCTATTACCTCGATGACTGTCTCATGGAATATCGAGTCCACGCCGAACAGCAAAATCTTCAGCGGGATATCCGCTATCTCGAAGATAAACTCAAATACCTAGAGTATTTCGACTTTCACGACCGCGCCTCCTTAGAACAAAACCGACAACAGCGTCTCCAAGACACCCGCCTATTACTCGGCCTACGCTACATCGAAGCCAATCAACTCCATCAAGGCCGAGAGATTCTACAAGAGTATCGACAACAGGATACATCCAATCGTAAAGCCATCTTTGGCCTGACCCTCTCCTACCTTCCCGCCGCTGTTCGGGGGAAACTCTGGAATTTGGCCCGCCGCCTCACCCCTCGCTCCTATATGGAACAGATGCGTCAAGGAAATTCCTGAGTCACCTCTGACCCCTGGGGGACTCGCAGCGGAAAAAGGGTCCCCCTTGGCGTTATGATAGAGTCATGGCAACCATTGATATCCTTGGGGTCAAACACGTTTACGAGTTAACTGATCCCGTCCCTAACGGTTCTGTGTTGGTCTTCATTCACGGTTGGCTGCTTAGTCGTCACTATTGGCAGCCTGCCATCGATCGCCTATCGCGATCGCACCAATGCTTAAGTTACGATTTACGGGGCTTTGGCGACTCCCAACTGTCCCCAGATTGTCCGTCTCCCATGGGGTATAGTCCCGCAGACTATGCCAAAGACCTAGACCACCTGCTCGAACAACTCAATCTCAACGAAGTCTGGCTCGTGGGCCATTCCCTCGGTGGCACCTTGGCCTTGTGGACGGCTCATTTATTCCCCGAGCGGGTGAAAGGAGTTGTTTGTGTCAACGCCGGCGGTGGAATTTACCTCAAAGAAGAATTTGAACGCTTCCGAGCCGTCGGCCAGCGCATTGTCCAATGGCGATGGCGCTGGTTCAGTCAAGTTTCTGCCATTTGCTGGCTGTTTACCCGAGCCGCCGTGGCTCGGCCTCTATCCTTTGCGTGGGGACAACAACGAGTGATTGATTGGGTGATGGCCGATGCTGATGCGGCCTTAGGAGCGCTTCTCGACTCGACCACGGAGGAGGAAGTGCATCGTTTGCCCCATATTGTCTCGCAGCTTCAGCAACCGGTCTATTTCATCGCCGGGGCCAAGGATATGATTATGGAACCGAAATATGTCCATCATCTGGCCAGTTTTCACCCCCTGTTCAAACGCTGTTGCGGCGCGAATGTCATCGAACTCGACGGCTGCGGCCATCTCTCGATGTTGGAACAGACCGACCAATTGCTGCACCATCTCGAAGAGATTATTGACGCCAACGTTGTCGAGGATGACAGCGCCAAGGATAGCGCCGATAACACCCTCTAGGATTCGCGGTTGACCACTGGGGGGTCTGACTCGACTGGGGGTGACTGATCTTGGCTGAGGAATTCAAAGGCCTGGGCGATGAATTGGGCGCAAATTTGCGGGGAGGCTTCATAGAAGTGACTCCAGGCTGCGGCTCGGTCTTCATCATAGCGGTCAATCCGTTCAGGATAACGCTGTTGCCACGAGAGGCGCACGGCGTGACCGATGAGGATGTCTAAGACAATATAGTCGTCGATTTCTAGCTCGGGGTTGCGATCGAAAATCGCCTGTAACTCCATTAAGGCTTCAATGGTGAGATGGCGATATTGGGGAGCGGGAATTTTGTTTAACAGCCGTTCAACCCGTAGGGCAAAGTTTTTCTCCCCTGGTGTCATCTCGGCCAGGATGTATTCACTCTCGATGCGGTTGCGACTTTCGAGTTTATCGCCAATGACGAGGCCCTTACAATTCTGGAGGATTTGCCAGACTCGGGGATAAAACTGTTTGGGAACCCGTCCGGCGGCCCCATCTCGTTGACGCTGACGTAACCAGTCGTCGGGGGGAGTTTCCTCGGTCATGTCTTGGGGGAGAACCCGCCAGTCAATGGTTGTTTTGGAGGATTTGATATGTAGGGATTCTTGCTCTTGTAGGCGACGGTTAAAGCCTGTGTAGCCGGCGATCGCATCCCGCAGGCGGGTTTGAATCTCAAAGGGACTCAGTTGCATCAGGTGACTGTAGGCTTCATCCTGAGTCATGGCAAATTCACTGACAATTTCGCTAGTGAGTAGCAAAATCAGATAGCCGACGCGCAGGGTTAACAGGCCATCAAATAAGCTGGGTTCAGCTTGAATCATTAACCCGAGATAGATGGCAATTTCTTGAGTGAGGACGCGATCGCGGACATCTTCATGACAGAAGCGATTGATTTTCTCCATCAGTTCGTTGTGAGGGAGAGGACTGGTAATCATCGACTCCTCACTGTAGGATTTACCGATCGCCAACTGTTTTTGACGCACCACAATATCGGTGACGGCTTCCGTTAGACCTAAACTGGCTTTACCGAGTAACCCGGCTGCATAGCGAACAACAGACCATTGAACCTCCGCTTCATCGCCTATATCAGTATGACTGGCTTTGTTATAGAGTTCTTCGAGTAAATCGGCTACCGTCACCGGGGTTCCTTCCCCTAACCCGGTGTCAAAGTCTAAGCCTTCTAAGGTGACTAGGCCATGGAGAATTTCAACTTGTTCGTAGATATTTTCCGACTCTCGTAAACGGTGAATCAACACTTGGCCATCCCGTTCGCATTCCAAGCTAAACTCCTGAGTGGGAGTGAGGGGACGACTTTGGGCCGGATTGTAGAGAAGATAGGAACTGCGTAGTTCGGCTTCGGTTTTAGAGGGTTGGGAAAATTCAAACTCCTCTAAATCATCGATTCGCTCGGTTCCGGCGGTCAACATCAACTGATTGAGGGAACCTAAACGAACCGGAGTTCCTTTGCAGTCGCCACCCCGTAGTTGCAACATCAGTTGCAATAAGGGTTCTTGACCCGTCTCAACTAATTTACGGGTCAACATTAAGACCAGGGTGGGACGACCTAAGTTGTACCAATGACGAGAAACATAGGCGATTTCACTTTCAATTTGGGCAACGAGAAAGTGATAATCGAGGGTTAGATAAAACTGCTGTGGATTGACAAACGAGGGCAAAAACATGACGCGATCGCCCCGAATGCGAAAGACTTGCGCGGTGGTCAAACTGCGAACCAAACGAATCGGTCGCCCCGTTAGATTGAGTTTATCATTGCGTCCAACTTGATGATAAATCCAGGCCAGTTCTTGGGCTTCACTGAGTTTAACCGGCTCAATTTCGGCAAGGGTTTCTGTGGCAATTCCATAACTGGCTAATTCATCTTGTAAGTCTTCATCTTCAGCCAATAACGCCACTTGAACCACAGAAGGATAAGGCTTGCGTCGGTGTAAATGTCGCCCGAGTGGGTCAATATCTCCGATATCAATCAATCCCTCTTCAATAATTTCTCCAAGCCAATAGAGACTTTGCGCCCAAACTAAGGGGATATTTTCATTAGGTAACCGGGGTTGGGAATGGGGATTCTCTCGTTCAGCGTCTAGGGCATCTTCGGGGACGTAATATAATTCTGGGAGCAGTTTCCAGCCATCTTGATCGACCAGAATGTTTTGGATTTTCTGTCCATACTCACGGGCCGCTTCCCGGTCTCCCATAAACAGATGATTTAAATATAAATAGCAGAAAAAGAGCGGCCATTCACATTCAATGTTTTCAAACTGTTGCAGTTCTTGCGGCTCATAATGGAGGCGATGACTATCTTCGATGACCGTCTGGTGACCATCGCGAAGAAAGCGTTTACAGCCGTAGGTTCCTTGGAGTTTATCGACAATTTTACGGTGGGTGCGATCGCGTAACTGGCTATCCTCAACCCCAAAGGCCGGGAAACCAATCACACTCAACAACGCCGCATCCACTTCCTTGGAGTTGGACTCGCGAGGCAGCAAGGCTTCTAGGGTAATTCGGGCGCGGGCAATATCATCCGGGACCACATGAATCACCGAGGCCTGATCACCGCGACTCCCAAATAAATTAACACCCTGCATCGACTCCAACGCGGCTTTTGCCATTCCCACCGAACTCGCGTTCAGTTCCGGCTTACCATGATTGATTTTGTTGCCCCGTTCCCAAATCCCATAATCCGGGGTACGGTAAGTCCGGCCAATGTAGTAGACCAAATTTTGCACAAAGTTGACCTCATCCAGGCTAAAAATAATCTGGAGTCCCGAGGCGGTCATTTGGGATAACATCACCAGAAAAACGGAGGTGGCGTCAATCTGGAGATGTCCCCATTCATGATCCGCCACCACCGGATTACCGCTACTGGTGTCGTATTTGGCATGAAGGGCATCGAGAGGATCTTGGGTATGTTTGAAGCGTTCGACTTTCTGGGCTTGATTCATCATCGAACGTAGCAAGCCCCGCATCAGTTTCACGACACTCTGTTCGAGTTCGTAGGCCCGTCCTTGTTCAGTATCAATTTTGCGATACGCCAGGGCCAACCCCCAAACCGCCAGGATGCTATAGACGTTATCTCGTACCCAAGCATCGGTATAGTCGCCATGTTCCGTGACGGCGGTACTGGCAGGGAGTAATCCACTCACCGGATGTTGTTTGGCGAGGATAACCCCTTTGATTTCGTGGTACAGGCGATCGAGTTTGGGGTTAAGCATGGTGGGGGGAGAAGGGAGAAGGGAACACCGGAACACGGGAACTGGGGATAGGGAGAACCCACCCTTAGCCGCTCCCACCGAGGGGAGACACCAGTTAGGAGTGCTTGTTACCGTACTATTTTTTGATAACTTCCTGCCATTCTAGGACGACTGGGAGCGGAATTTGTAGAGTAGCCGATCGCTCCTTCAGAGGCAAGCTTAAGTCGAGAGAACTGCGGGAGGGGAGACGGTTGGCGATGTCCCGAAAATCATACTCGCCGACATTGGGGGCTGGGGGGTCGCCGGCGAAGTTGTCGCTGGCCTCTAGTGTCTCTCCTCGTTGCGTCGTTAGGGTTAAGTCTTGGGGATGCTGAAACTCAACCGCTCCGGGGAATCCCGCCAGTCGTAGATTGAGATTACTTTGCTCTGAGTCTTCAACCCGTTTGTAGAAGATGACCTGCCAGGAGTTCCCCAAACTATCCTTTAGGGTATGGCGGGTTTGGTAAACGACTTGTCCGGGAGCTTCCGTTTGTTGTCGAATCGGGGCCGCTTGCGCGACGGGGAGAGTGGGGAGACTGGAGACGAGAGTTCCCAACAGCAACAGTAGGCTACAGAAGACGAACAGGGAATGAAGGAACCGATGAGGGAATCCGGTCCAGGAGAGGCGAGTTTGGCAGAAATCTGGGTCTTTATCGTTCACGGTCAACCTCGCGAATGCAACACTATCGTTGCGATTTTAACGCGGTTTTCGCGGTTCTGGGTCGAATTTTCCTGACTCATTGGGGAGGTTACTGTCCATTCTCGATGGGGATATGGTAGGTTTGCCTGGAGATATCACAAGTTAAGGTTTCTGGTGGCAAACTTGAGGTGGGTGTTCCGTTGGCTTCTGATGAGCCTATTCGTAGTGATGTTGGCGGCCTGTGCGGCGGTCCCGGTGTTTTTTGATACGGACTTAGTGGCCGATGCGATTTCCTTGCAATTAGAACAGACGCAGGCGCAGTTAAGTTCTCAGTTACGATTGTCGCAAACTCCGACTTGGCGGGTTGAGCAGGTGCGAGTGACGGATAATGCGCCGGTGATGATTCAAGATTTACCGGGCTACCATCTTCAGGGAACCTATCGTTTAAGCATCGATCTCCCCAGGGGAACGGTAACCCGGCCCAAACAACCCTTTGATCTCTATCTCCAGGGACAAAAGGAGGGCAAAACTTGGCGTTTAGCGAGGTATGGCCCGTCGCAGGTGGGGGCTGAAGCGGATTGGACGACCTATCTCATTACCCCAGAGGGGTATTACGGGGATTAGGAGGCCGCTTGGAGTTCGTCGAGGTGGGCGAGAACCTCTTGACTGTGGATAGACGGGTTAACTTTGACGAAGCGATCGCGGAGAATCCCCTCGGGGTCGATAATGAAGCTATGGCGCACGGACCGCGAGTAAATCCAGGACCCGTAGGCTTGACTGACGCTTCCACCTTCATCGGAGAGGAGGGGGAACCGCAACCCTTCGGAGTCGCAGAACTCCTCATGAGACTCTACATCATCGGCACTAATGCCTAAAATTTGGGTGTTGCGATCGCGGTATTTGGGCAAATCCTGCTGGAAACGTCGCGCTTCGAGGGTACAACCGGGGGTAAAATCGGCGGGGTAGAAGTAAACAACCACCCATTGACCGCGATAGTCGGACAGGGATACATTCCCATCACCGCTATTGGTGGGAAGGGTGAAGTCTGGCGCCACGTCGTTGAGGGGAGGAAGGGTTCCCCCCATGGCCCACGCGGGTGAGGGGGAGGCCAGGAGGCCAGTCATCGCGGTTAGTCCCAGCAAAACGACGGTCAACAGACGAGATATTAGGAAGGAGCGACGGGTCATCATGCCAAATCTATGCTAGTGACGAGAAATTCTGCTCTCCAGTGTAACTGAGTTGCCCCACCCATCACCCAATCGCTTTTTATCCTTGGGTCTTGTGGATCTACGGTGGGATTTGTTGCATGGTATACAAAATTGTAGGGGAACCCACCCCTAGCCCCTCCCAGGAGGGGATTTTTCGCCCCTACGGCTGCTATTCCCTGTTCCCTATTCCCTATTCCCCATGACCTCGTTGAAGCTGTTTCTTGCGAATGCTGACGCTACCCACCGCCTGGGTGAACGACTCGGCCAGGGATTACCCGCCGGGACCACGTTACTGCTGCAAGGGGACTTAGGGGCGGGTAAAACGACTCTGGTTCAAGGAATTGGTGCGGGGTTAGGGATTGGCGATCGCATTGTTAGCCCCACGTTTACGCTCATCAATGAGTATGATGAGGGTCGCATTCCTCTGTACCATTTGGATTTATATCGCCTTGATTCGTCTGAGGTTCAGGGGTTACAGCCTCAGTTGTACTGGGAAGGCTTGGAGGTTGAACCGGGGTTGATGGTGGTTGAATGGGCTGAGCGTTTACGGGAGTTACCTGACTCGTATTTGACGTTGCATTTGTTGTATCAGGATGAGGCTCGGCAAGTGCAAGTTTCGGGAACGCCGGATTTATGTGCGGTTTGGACGCGGTTAATTGCGGATTTTTAAGGGTTAGTCCTTCATGAAAAAAAACGCAAATTCTAGGTCGAGGACGGGGATTGACTCACCGAGGAAGGTTGAGAACAGTTCGCTTCATAAAGCTGCTCAAAATAGGCTTTGAGTTCCATAGAAACGGCGGTGAGTCGAATCGCAAAACAGCCTGAGGGTAAGTCATCCTCTTTGATAACTTTTCCATAAAACTCATCAGTTCCCTCTCCAACGGGTTGAGGAATTTCTATCATAAATTTGATATTTGTCAAGGGTTTAGCGGCATAGGTTGAGGTGATATGAGCGCCGTGGGGTGAGAGTTTGATGAGATGGCCTTGATAATGGCGATCGCCGAGTTGTTTGCCCTGTAAGGGAGTAAAAGAGACGGATAGAGCCGGGTGGAGGTCATAAAGTGGGAGTTGGTCACGGGATAGACTGAGGTTATGTTTCCCAGAAATTCCCACGACTGAATAAATTGAGATCGGTTGAATGACACCTTTGGGACAAACTTTTTCTTCGCCGTCAAAATCGACAATGTTATCAACTTCATCTAAGGTCGATTCTGTGACTAAAATTTGTCCGCCAACGGTATAAGATTCAATGCGATAGGTTAAGTTCACCTGAGACCCCACGACGCCATATTTGGTGCGTTTGAGGGAACCAATGTTACCGACGACAACCTCTCCAGTATTGATACCAATGCCCATTTCTAGGGTTGGGAGATCTAACTCGGTCATTTTTTGGTTAACTTCAGTCATAGCTTGCTGCATGGCGATCGCACAAGCAATGGCCCGTTCAGCATCATCCTCTCGTTGAGTAGGTGCGCCAAAAAGAACTAAAATCCCGTCTCCCATAAACTCATCAATCGTTCCTTGATAGGCGGTAATGGCATCAGCCATCGCTTCGAGATAGATGTTTAAAATCGATAACACATCTTCGGGGGGGAGTCGTTCAGAAATGCTGGTGAATCCCCGTAAATCAGAGGTGAGAATGGTGATTTTACGGCGTTCTCCTCCTAACTGTAATCCTTCAGGGGTTTCGAGGATGGTGGCGACGACTTCGTCGGTGAGGTAGCGACTAAAGGTATGGCGAATGTCGATCGCCGATCGCGCCACATAGGCGACAACACACAACGCGGCGATTCCTTGAGCCAACAGTGGGGGAAGTAGGGGAATCCACCATCCCTGTAAAAACGCCAGATAACTGATGCCAATAATCAGGGTTCCTGAGAGAATTTGCCCTAACAGCCGCATGGCGCGATCGCTATAGCGCCAAATCCAAGCTAAGCCAGCCCCCGAGATGGCGGCGAAGAAAATCCAGGCCCATTCTAAGACGTTGGGGAGGGTGAGAATCTGCGATCGCCCATCGAGGACAGTACTGAGGATATGACTGACGACATTGGCATGAACTTCGACTCCCGAGGTTTTCTCAATCCCTTGGCCCTGGATACTTAACGGCGTGTCAAAAAAGTCTTTTAAGCTCTCGGCGGTATGGCCGATCATCACAGTGCGATCAAAAAAGATATCGCTAGAGACATGGCCTTCTAAGATGTCTCGTAGTTCAACGGTTTCAAAGGTTTGGCCATTGTTACGATAGTTGATAAAAATTTGGTAGCCGCGATCGTCAAAGGCGCCATAGCCGCCATCACCACTAGAGAGAGGGACAAATATGGTGTCTGAGAGTTGCACCCATTGCCGCTCATCCTCGGTCACACTGGGGGTAATTCCCTCAGGTTCGAGGTGAAGTATGGCCAGATGTAAGCCGATACTGAGAACCACCTCTTCGGATTGAGGATCGGTGAGATAGAGAAAGGCCCGTCGTAGCCGACCATCTTTATCCCGAGGTAAGTCATTAGCACCAACGCGCCCCAATTCCGCTAAGACCGGGGGAGGAGCCACCCGTTCGAGTCCGCCGGTGATTTTGGCGATCCCAATCAGATTCTCGATATCTCGGTAGAGCTGTGTTAGCTCCGCATAGCCGGGTTCGAGGGGCGGGTTCTCCCGCAGCAATTGCGGTTGCTGCCGAAACATCTCCACAATTTGCGGGTAGGGAGGCGGTACGGGTAAATCCCGGTAGATATCTAAGCCAATGGCCCGAGGCTCCCCGGCGGCGATGCGTCGCAGGGCCTCGGCCAGAAGCTTATCGTTGATGGGATGGCCGTACTGTTGCAAATCCGCTTCGGAAATGCCAACGACTAAGATGCGTTCATCGATCGATTCGGCTGGCCGCAGACGAAAGAACATATCTAATGCGGCTAGTTCTGGCCCCTGGAGGACTCCCGTGGCTCGTAATAGAAAGACCAGTAGGGTTGTTGTGGGAGCGATCGCCAAAATGCCTCGCCACCGCCAAATCTGTTGTCGCAGTTTATCCCACATGAGAGTTTAGTTCAGGAAGACCATTGGATGCCCCCAAGATGGCGTGTTCCCTAACCGTAGATCAGCCAGATTGTCTAAGTTGCAGTTGTTGAGTTATGTTAGTCTCTTCATCGGTATTCTTAATCTCGGCGTTGACGATTAAAACCGCAGTTCTCCGGCGTCGTCGAGATCTGGCAGATCATCGCGGTCAGATGGAGGCTCATCAGATGAGCGCTCATCTGATGAGCGATCGCGGTTGAGGGAGAAAAACTGGATTTCAGGACTTTCCCTTGAGGCTTGGGAGCCATTGCCAGGGGAGGCGATCTCAATCTGGGTATCGGCCGCGATCAGATCTAAATCTCTCAAGACCTGGGGCCAAGCGTCGAGGGAGTTAACCATCTCCTCGAAATAGTCAAACCAAATCCCGGCGCTTCCATAAAGATAGGCCGCCTCTTGAGCGTCGTCACGATGTTCTAGCCGAGCGGCCAGTTCGGGGTCGGGTTCGACTCGTTCAATCCAACCATCATAAATTGCCAAGCTGGTCGGATCTTGGATATTCTGTGGGTTGCACTGAATTTCGAGATACCAACGATAGGTCTCCCCAACTTCTAAGCCGGATTCATTGGCGGAAGGGGAAAACCGCAAAATATGTTCTTGTTCGTTGAGATTGGGCGGTAAGGCTACACTGACACGGTGGACTTCTTCGATATCACCGGTGTTGTTATCTCGTTCAATGATAATTTCGGCGGTTTCTAAACCCGCTTTAGCACTAGCGATATACCAATAGAAGCTCGGATGTTCTTGATAGGTGAGACCAAAGTAAGTTTGGTCGTCATCGGTCGGCATGAGCGGGACAACATGAATACAATCGGAACGTCGGGTGGCACCTCCTTCGGCTGAGTCGGGTGCACCGCGATCGGGAGGGGAAAATTGAACGGCTCGTCTCTGGGAGTGTAGGGGCGTGTCTTGGCTCGGGGCTGAAAATTGCGCCTTGACTGGAGTGAGAGGACTGCTGAGCAAACCCAGTAACAGCCCCAGGCTGACTGTTAGGGATGAAACAGGATGACAAACCATAGCCATAGGGACATAAAGGAGAATAGGACGTCGGCTCGCTCATGACGGACAACCGGCTTAACGGTGGTGGTCAATCCTGTGGTCACTCTCATGAGCTTAGTTAAAGTTTAGCTAATTCCGCGAGAAGCCCCGCACTTGACCCAACCGGGTAAGTGTCGGGATGAACGCGGTGGCCACCTGTGATAGAGTTCAGGCCACCTTACCGCGAAGGTAACGGGAGCGAAAACCAAGCCAGATCGATACAAGCATTGCTTTATGATCCATCTCATTGACCCTTTGGACGCGGGGTCAAGCCGCTCGCCAGAAGGTAAGACTCGTCACTCCGAGGAGTCGAAAGCACTTCTAAGCGGACACTTTGACATACTCCCCACTAAGCAAGAGATGGGGATTCTCCGGCTAATCAAACAG
>SIHH01000125.1 GCA_004299065.1 Phormidium sp. SL48-SHIP
TCAAGTTGGGCCGCCCGTCGCGCCGGTAAAACCCCGAAAATTAAGCCAATCCCACCGGAGACCCCCGTCGCCAAAACGATCGCCGTCGGGGATAACCCCCCCTCAAACTCCGTAAAGGTTCCCACCGCCGTAATACCCACAATCCCGATTCCAGTTCCCACAAAGCCGCCCACAATCGATAGAAGCACCGCCTCAATGGTGAACTGCATCAGGATGTCACTCGGAGACGCACCAATGGCCTTCCGTAAGCCAATCTCCTGAGTTCGTTCCGTCACCGAAACCAGCATAATATTCATAATGCCAATTCCCCCCACAATCAGGGAAATACTGGCCACCGTCGCCAAGAGAATCGTTAACGCCCCGGTAATTGCCCCAGTGGTTTCCTGAAGGTCCTTCTGACTGCGAACGGTGAAATCATCTTCATTGACGATACGGTGACGCAGCCGTAACAGGTTCTCGATTTGAAACTGCGTCGCCCGCATCTGACTCTCATCGATAACACTGACATTGATAAACGTCACCGTTAACCCATAGGGAGAACCCTGCCCTACAATTTGATTGGCCATGGTGGTGATGGGCAGAAACACCGTCTCATCCAGGTTTGTGCCAAAGGTTGACCCCTTCGGTTCCATCACCCCCACCACCCGAAAACTGGCATTCTTGATTCGTAGAGTTTGCCCAATGGGGTCAACATTGCCATAGAGTTGTTCGGCAATCTCCGACCCGAGGGCCACCACTTTTTGATTGCGGCGGATATCTAAGTCATTGACAAAACGCCCCTGGGCGACGGCAAAATTCCGGACGGGCAGTAACTCGGGCGTTGTGCCATATAGGGCCGCCGAAATGTTACGATTACGGTAGGATACCAGTTCACTGCCATTGAGTTGCGGGGCAACGCGATCGACTCCGGGGACTTGTTCGGCGATCGCCTCGGCATCCTCTAAGACTAACGTTTGAGGGGGGCGCACAGGACGGCGTTGTGCATCAGGACTACCGGGGACAATAAAGAGTAAATTGGTTCCTAAAGACGAAACCTGATCCGAGACAAACGTCTGCGCCCCTTCACCAATACCAATGGTTGCAATTACCGAAGCATTGCCGATAATAATCCCCAACATCGTCAAACTACTGCGAAGTTTATTCGCCAGCAGAGTTTGGCCCGCCATTTTCAAAGACTCAACAACATTCATGCCCAATCTCCTGAATTAGCTAAATTTCTCGATTCTCCGAAGCGATCGCACCACTTGCCGTTTGCCGTTTGCCTCTTACCTTTTGCCTTCTTCATCATGAAAACCAATATTCAAGATATCTTAAACATCGGTTTATTTATTATCCTGTCCCTATTTGTAGGCTATTTAAGCCTTAATTTTATCTTCGCCATTTTAGATAAATGGGCTTAATCTAGCATCTTAATCTAGGGACTTAATCCTATCACCCTCACCATCAAGAACCGTTCCCGTCCAACAGGCTTCCGAATGAGTTGCTCCGTCTAACTTTGTGTTTTCCAAATTGGCACAGAGGAAATTCGCTCGCACCAAGTTCGCCCCCTGTAAATTGGCTTGTCCTAAATTCGCCTCCTCCAAATCCGCCTCAGAAAGATTCGCCCCTTGTAAATCCGCCTGAGAGAGATTCGCCCCGCTGAGATTACTGCGGCTAAAATTGGCCCCGCGCAAATCAGCCCCCCGTAAATCAGCCCCCATCAGATTCACCCCCACCAAATTGGCCCCACTGAGAAACGCCCCAGCTAAACTGGCCGCCTGGAGATTCGCCCCCATGAGGGTAGCCCCCCGTAAATTCGCCCCACGCAGATCGGTTCCCTGTAAACTCGCTTGCATGAGATTGATACCAACGAGATTAGCCCGTAGATTACTGTGATCGAAGTTAGCCCCCAAACAATTGGCCCCTTCGAGATGCGCCGCCTCTAAGTTGGCGCGAACCAAGTTCGCGCCGGAGAGTCTCGCACCGGCCAAGTCCATGTTTTGTAAATCCAACCCCGACAAGGTTTGATCCTCAAGATCGGCACCTCGGAGGTGCTTGGGTTGTCCAAATTCAAGTGCGTCAAGAGCAGTCATGGTATAGCAAAAATGGGTCTAAATAGGACAAAAAACAGGGGAAAAGAAGCCAACAGACAACCGGTAACAGGTGGGGGATTCTCGCCTAACTCAGAGTATCAATCCAGCAATCTTCGATGGCTAGACAAAGAGTCGTCAAGAAGAGAGCAATTAGGCGGTGCTGGCTGAGGGATGCAGCGATTGGCCAGGGAATAGATCCGGGTTTTGCTCTGGGTTCAGCAGCCAGAGGCCCGATCGCAGTTTAAAGGCTTCCTGAGGAAGCGTCATTCCCTGTTGTAGAGCCATCACCAGAAGCGTCAGCGTTTCAACCAGTTTCGGGTCCCAACGGCGACCACTGGCGGCTTGACAGTCAGACAAGGCTTGAGTCAACGCCTCAGAACGAGGTTTGTCTTGAGTCAACTGATTCAGCCGTCGTTGAAACTCCACCAGTAGCCCCAAAATGCGGCATTCTAGGGGAATCTCATCGTAGCTTAAGCCCCCCGGTGTTCCCGAGCCATCCCAATGTTCACTTTGGTGGGTGATAATTTGGGCGATCGCCTTGAGTTGGGGCATCATCCGCAAGGATTGTCGTCCAGGATAGAGGGGACAACTCAGAGCCGAGTTGTGACTCTCAGCCCGAATCTCTCCCAAATCGGGTTCATGTTGGGGCAAATAGTCAATTCGATGCAACAATCCCGCTAGACGTAACCGTTTCACCTGCCAAGAGGGCAGATCGAGGATTTGTGCAAAGGCCTCACACAGCCCCGAAACTTCGCTGGCGGCGTGGGGGTTTTGCAGATCGGTTAAATCAATCAGTTGGGCCATGCGTAGGAAGGCCTGCAACTTGTTCGAGACAATGTTGCGTTCGAGTTCAGGCTGGTGGGGGAAAACGTCCGCGTTGATGGTTTCGCCGAGTCCCTCATG
The DNA here is from genome assembly GCA_004299065.1 of Phormidium sp. SL48-SHIP. Classification (GTDB taxonomy): domain Bacteria; phylum Cyanobacteriota; class Cyanobacteriia; order Cyanobacteriales; family Geitlerinemataceae; genus Sodalinema. The sequence goes on from SIHH01000125.1 coordinate 2,976, forward strand.
ACAGTCACTCAGATAACGAACCACCCGCGAGACAATAGGATTTAAGTCTTTGGAGACCTGGGCCACGTCAGCACTGCGATGATGCAACAGTTGGCCTTCAATGTCGGCCACCCGCGCTTTGAGGGATTGAGCTAGATCCGCTTGTAGCGGTTGAATATGCTCAATAGCCAACTCCACGGCGGCGACGACTAACTCCGGTTCAAAAGTCCAAAACCCATAAAACTTGCGCTCGACATCTACCTCGGGAACCCCCGTTTTGCCGTAATCCGCCTCCGAGAGTTCCTGACACAAGACCATGGCCGTATAGCCGGGAGAGAGAATCAGCAAATGCCATTCTTGAGCCACGGGATCATCAGGAGCAAGGGAGACGAGTTCAACGTTGGCTTTTTGACTGGTGGGATGCTCCCGGAAGCCCGAATCGGGGGCCGCCAGAATGACAATATCCTGAGCCTTGTCGGCAATTTCTCCGTAGCGATCGGCTTCCTGGAGATACCATTTCCCCCGTTGGAAGGCGGTAATCATGATGGGGTTACCGTCTGACTCTAGGATGCTATCTTCGAGGGCGTGACAGAGGGCAACGAGGGTGTTTTTATAGTACACCCCGTAGTTAATCGGTGGCGTGCGACGGGTTTGAGCGTTTTGCCGTTCGACGAGTTTTTGTAGGAGAGATCCGTTCAGCATTACAAATTGAAATTAACCCTTTTAACAATTAACAATGAACACTTAATAACCGACAGCACTCATTCGACACAGGACTTCTATCGTGTGGATGGTTTGAGTGCGTCCTGTTTATTCTGAGCCAAGGTCGCCACCCCAGCCAAGCTAATGTCCATTATAAGGGATGGTTATAAGAGTTTAGGGATGGAATGCGATCGCCCAATCGAGAATCGCCCGTTCTAACCCCTCAATGGTAAATTCTTCGGCTTCAATGTCGCAGCGACCCCAGGCTTGCTCACAACTTTGGCTGGTTTGGGGGCCAATCGAGGCGATCGCCACCCCCTCTAAAGAAATATCCCCCGCCGTCTCAATCAGCCGAGCGAAGTTACGCACCGTCTTAGAACTGGCGAAGGTCACCACATCCACCGTTCCCTGACGCAAGGCCGCCAACGCCTGAGGGTCCAGTTGTTCAGGACAGCGAGACTCATAGGCGGGCGCTTCTAATACCTTCGCCCCCGCTTCCCGGAACTGACGCACCAGGACCTCGCGCCCTCCCGTCTCCACCCGAGGAAAGAGAATCGTTTGGCCCCCCACCGACTCCGGGAACCGCTCCACCAAGGAATCAGCCACAAAGTTTGGGGGTATAAAATCGGCAGTTAAGCCCCGCTCTTTCAGCACACGAGCCGTCTTTTTGCCCACAACGGCAATTTTGAGGTGCGCCAAGCTGCGCAGGTCTTGCCCGAGCGTTAAGAGGCGATCCAGGAAGAATTCCACCCCATTACTAGAGGTGAGAATGAGCCAATCCACCTGATCCAGTTGGGCGATCGCCCCATCTAAGGGCTGCCAACTCGACGGTGGGACAATCTCTAAGGCGGGAGTCGAGAGGGGAATTGCGCCGTGGTTTTGCAGGCGATCGCAAAAATCACTCGACTGTCCCGTCGATCGCGTCACCAGAATCGTTTTTCCCTGTAATCCCATCTCAGATGCCACCATAGCCGTCTCTCCAAACACATTACGCAACGACACCACCTCACCGATGACAATCACCGTTGGCGATCGTTTTTCCCCCCGAGTCTGTCGGTCAATCGTCTCTAGGGTTCCCGTCCAGACTCGTTGTTCGGGCCGACCACAGGCGCGAATCATAGCCACCGGTGTGTTGGGCAGTTTGCCATGATCGATGAGTTTTTGGCAAATGGCCCCCAGATTCCGTCCCGCCATGAGAAACACTAACGTTGGTAGGCGGGCCAACGCCAGCCAGTCTAGGGCCGCCAGGTCGTGACCCGTAAACACCGCAAAGCCGGGACTGAGTTGATGATCGGTCAGAGGGATGCCCGCCAGCAATGGGGCCGCCAACGCCGAGGAAATCCCCGGAACCACCTCAACCGGACAGTTTGCCCCTCGTAACGCCCGCAGTTCCGAGGCACTACGACCAAAAATAAAGGGATCTCCGGCTTTGAGACGCACCACCCGCCGACCTTGGCCACAATAGGCCACCAGAAGCCGATCAATCTCGCCCTGGGGGGGACTCGGTTGTCCCCCCCGTTTGCCCATATCTAGGCAGAGACAGTCAGCCGGAACCAACTCGAGTAAACGATGGTCGGCCAAGGCATCATAAATGAGTACCTCAGCCTGAGCGAGAACCTGTCGCCCTCGCTGGGTGAGATACTTGGCATCGCCGACGCCTGCGCCGACGAGATAGACCTTCCCGAGACTCACTTACGAACCGCTTTCCAGGCCACCCAAACTTGCCAGAAGAATAAACCACTGACGGTTAGGGTGAAGGCAATTTGAAAGTAGAAGTCGGGACGGATGGCGAAAGCATCAAGGTTCCACATGACGGTTCACAGGACTAGCAAGGGTTAATGGACGAATAATTAGAATGGGAACAGCGGCTAGGATGTCTAGTCTCAAAGAGAAGTTGAAGACCGAGACTGCCCCCCATCCCCCCTATTCTATCGGCTTCTCGGCCGCTTCAGGGCGATCGCGGAGCCTTGGAGAGCCATCATCGCCCCCTTTAGGCGGTTCAACGTCCGGGTCAGACTCGGCCACAGCCAGGGCGAGAAGTTGCTCTAGGTTGAGATACAGCAAAACCTGATCCTCGGGCAGATTGACAACCTTTTCTAACGCCAACCCGAACGGCCCCTGACGATAAGAGGCGGGAACATCGGCAAGTTGCTCCTCTGCGACATCTAACACCCTGGGCAAACGATCGGTGGGTATCGCAAATTCTTCGCCGCTCTGGTTTTGACAAATGAGTAAGTAATTGGGTTCTAAATTGGGGGGGTTTTTAAACAATAAAACCCCTAAATCAAGCACCGAAATTGTCTTACCTTGATTTTGAATCAGTCCATGTCCGTAATTAAAGGTTCCATGAATTTCAGCCGTTGGCAACACCCGAATGACCTGATTGATTGGAATCCCATACTCATCCTGCTCAACGTTCAGAACTACTAATTTTTGCTTGAGGCTTCGTTGCCGGGTCTTTAGATTAAACCGGCGCAGACGAGGATGTAAGACCGCACTTAGGATGACCATAATTAGGGAAAATTATTGAGGATTAGGGGACGGGCTTAAGATGTTGGCGATCGCCGCGAGTAACGCAGCTTCATTGTAGGGCTTCGTGAAATAGTCCGCAGCGCCGAGTTCTAAGGCCCGTTGACGATGTTTTGACCCACTACGAGACGTGAGCATGGCCACCGGAATTTGGCATAACTCCGGCTGTGCTTTAATTGCCTCTAACAGTTCAAATCCATCCATTTTGGGCATTTCAATATCGGCAATCACCAAATCACAGGAGAGTCCTCCAAGCAACTTATCAAAGGCTTCTTGTCCATCTTTTGCGAGTTCAACTCGGTAGTGAGCGCCCTGCAATAACAACGAGAGTAACTGACGAATCGTATAAGCATCATCGACCACCAAAATTTGCGACACCGATTCCCCAGAGAGGGGATGGACGTGACGCTCACCGTCTCGGGGCGTCATCGTCACGGTTTCCGTCGGTTGCACTTGAGTAATGAGGTCATCGGCATCCACAATCAGGACAACACGACCATCTCCTAAAATCGTACTGCCCATCAGTCCCGGAGGCTTCACTAACGGGGGGGGAATGGGTTTAACGACAATCTCTTGCTGACCGAGTAAGCGTTCGACGGCGATGGCGAGGACTCCTTCTGCTGAAGCCAGAACCAACACCGGAATTGTATCTTGATTTAGGGGGTCCGGGGAGGGTTCATCATCACTGGGATACTTGTAATGTAGTAGATCTTGTAGTCGGGTGAGACGGATAAACTCATCGCGCCAGGGTAGCATCGTTTGATCACCCACCATTTGCAAGTGACTCGCCTCAATCTGGAGAATTTCCTCAACAGCATCTAGGGGAATCGCCAGGGTTTGATGATCCACTCGTACCAACAGGGCATTGGTGATGGATAACATTAAAGGAAGCTTGATCATAAAGCGACTTCCCTTACCCGGTTGAGAATCGACCTTCAGAGTTCCTCGGACTTGGCGTAGGTTGGTGGTCACCACATCGAGGCCCACCCCCCGTCCTGAGAGTTGGTTCGTCTGAGTCCGGGTGGTGAAGCCGGGTAAGAGGAGGAAATCGTAGATATCGTTCAGGGAGAGGGTTTCTGCCTGTTCTGCGTCAATGATTCCTTGGGCGATCGCCTGGTGTCGGATGGCGTTGGCATCAATTCCTCGTCCATCATCGGTGAGGGTAATGAGCGTTTGTCCCCCTTGATGACTCGCCGCAATTTCAATCTCACCGCTGGGGGGTTTGCCCGCTTCTCGCCGTTCCTCTGGGGATTCAATGCCATGATCAAAGGCATTACGAACCAGTTGAATGAGGGGGTCACGTAGGGCATCAACTAAACTTTCATCGAGTTTGGTATCTCGGCCTAACAGGACTAAGTTGACCTCTTTATGGTGCTGGCGGCATAACTCCCGTAAGGCCCGAGGCAGATGATCGACACAACGGCTGAAGGGAACCACTCGTAGGTTATAGACCCGCGATCGCAGTCGGTCGGTAATGCGGCGAATCTGCTCGGTGTTGCGATCGAGTTGTAGGGAGAGGTCGTCAATCCGTCCACTGGATTGGGCGATGGCCTGGGTCGTTTCAATCACCGACTGGGCGGTACTATGGAAATCACTATAGCGATCGAGTTCTAGGGGGTCGAAACCCCGATTTTGACCATCAGACACAGTCTGATGAGGCTCAACGGTCAGGCGATCGTATTCATCCCGCAAGTCCCGGCCAAATAGATTTAACTCCAAGACACTGCGGCGAATGCGTTTGGCTTCACTGCGCAGTTGGGCCTGTTGCACTTCTAAATGAGTGCGGTGAATGACCAATTCTCCCACCCAATTGACTAACTCCGTCAGGGACTGAACATCCACGCGGATAGTGGGCCGTTGTGAACTAGCGGAGAAGTCTGGCGACGGTTCAGACTCCGCCGCCTCGGGTCTTTGGGATTCCGGGTCAGGGTCGGCCCGTCCTAAGCGGCGTTGGCGAGCCTGTTCTAACGCGGCAATCAGGGGATAGCCCTGGCGTTGAAGTTCCTCGATCGCCATCTCGGGGCGCGTCAGCCATTTGGGTAAGGGGTCAATAATGGCGGCGATATCGGGTAAGTTCAAGAGTTGCGCCATCCCCGACAGTTGTTGGTAAAGCTCTTCGAGTTGGCTTTGTGTCTGACTGAGGTTATCTGGGTTGACCTGAGTGATGAGGGTCTCAAACCTCTCCAATAGGGGGGGCAGTTCCATTTCAAAAATGCCCCGTATCAGACTGGAGTTGACGGGTTCCTCTTCGTCCTCTGCTTCCGACGTCTCCTGCGCCTGATAGCGCGTCTCCAGGGTCTGTTTCAGGGGTAGGAGATCCTGATAATCCTCGGGGGCGATCGCCGCCTGAGTACGAGTTTTCTCCAATAGCCCCTTGAGGATATCCACCCCAGAGAGGAGGTCGTTAATCAGCTCGCCATCAAGCTGATTCAGGTCAGCGCGATCGCGCAAGATGCCGAAACAATCTTCCAGGGTATGGGCCGCCGTGGACAGTTCCGTGAGACCAAACATCGAGGCCGACCCTTTAATCGAATGGGCCGCCCGGAATAGGTGTTGTACCTGTTTTTCTTTATCCGACGTTGAACTCGAAGTCTCCATCGCCAGGAGGATTGTCTCCATCGAGCGCAAAAACTCCTCGCTTTCGGCGATAAAGGTTCCGAGTAAGGCACTGAAATCATCCATGGTTCGCCCTTGGACCGCAGCTACGGCTAACTTTGAAACTTGGCAACGGATTTTTGCAGTTGTCCCACAGAAACCGAGAGGCCATCGAGGGTTGTGGTGACATCTTCGGCATTTTCGGCGGTACTATCGGCAATCTGACTGACATCGGTCATGGTACTGGAGATCTCCTCGGCAAAGGTCACCTGTTTGCCACTGGCCTGAGTGATATTTTGAACCAAACGATTCATATCGCGGCTGACTTGGATGATATCCACCAAATGGGTTTTGGCTTGGGCCGCCAGTTCTGTGCCTTCGACGACTTCCTGGGTTCCCGTTTCCATCGCTTCCATGACGCGGCCAATTTCGGCTTGAATGGTTCCGACAATGTCTGCAATTTCCTCGGTGGCACTGGCAGAGCGTTCGGCTAATTTGCGGACCTCTTCGGCGACGACGGCAAAGCCTAACCCCTGTTCCCCGGCCCGGGCCGCTTCGATGGTGGCATTGAGGGCAAGGAGATTGGTTTGGGAGGCAATTTGTGAGATGGAGGTGACGATTTTGCCGATTTGTTGGGAGGATTCTCCGAGTCGTTTCATCATCTTGGAGGTGTCGGCAATGGTACGCCGCAATTCGTTGATGCCTTCGACGGCGCGATCGACGGCAACTCCCCCAGCCTCAGCAGTTTGGGCGGAACTTTGCGCCACTTGTTCGGCCCGTTGGGCGACATCGGAGACCTCTTTGATGGAATTGACCATCCCCTCGATTTTGGTTAGGGCCTCTTCGAGTTGTTGGGCTTGGTTGCGGGCTTTTTGGGTCAGTTGATTGGTGCTGGCGATCGAATCGCTGGTGCTGACGTCGACTTGTTGGGCGAGTTGTTGGATGGCGTTGACGACTTTGCGCAGTTCACTGATCAGGTAGTTGAAGGAGTCGGCTACGGCCCCGAGGACATCATTACTGACTTCGGCTTTGACGGTGAGATCGCCTTTGGCGGCCCCTTTGATTTCTCCGAGGAGTTTTAAGACTTGCTGGGTGAGGGCCTCGGCTTCGGCTTGCCGTTCTTGGGCAATTTTTTCGAGGTTTTCTTCGGCTTGTTTGCGATCGGTGATATCTCGTAGGGAACCGGCGACTCGCAGTGCGGTTCCGTCGTCACGGCGTAGGGTGTTGCCCATGGCACTGTACCAACGATATTCACCATTTTTACGGCGGAGGCGATATTCGACGTTATAGGGGGTTGTGCCGCTAGCATCTTTCACATGGTCGTTGAAGATGGTTAGCACGCGATCGCGATCGTCTGGATGGAGAGCGCCAGTCCAGCTTTCGAGGATGTTGGGTAGATCCTCTTCGTTGGTATAGCCGAGAAGGTTGCGGAAGCGTTGCGAGTACCAGATCGAACTTTGGGGATGGAGAGGATCGCCTCCGACGAGATCCATGTCCCAGAGACCATCGTTAGCGGCGGTGTTGACGATATCAAAGCGGGTGTTGGCATCTTGGAGGGCGGCTTCGACTTGTTTGCGATCGCTGATATCAATCCCGAGTTGCACCACCCGTTTCTCACCATTGGGATCGGTGAAGGGAAATTGATACATCTGATAGGTTTGGCCCGTGGTCTCATCTTGCCATTCCCAGGTTTGGGAGATCGCGTGAGTCGGGTTCGCTGAATTGGCCTCAGACGAGTCTAAGGCTCGACGCTCGGGTGGCAGAGTCGGATGGGGGGATTGACGTTCGGGGTTGAATTTTTCTCGAAATTGACGATTGGCAAATTTGATCGAGCCATCGTCGGCTTTCAGACAAAGAAAACCCGGGATACCATCGAGGATGCTAAAGAGTCGCGCTTGTTCGTCTTTGAGAGACTGTTCGGCGGCTTTGGCTTCGGTGATATCTCGTGATATCCCCAGAACGGCAAAGACGTTGCCCTCCTCATCCCGCAACGGCAGCTTTCGGGTATCAAAGATATGTTCGGAGCCATCGGCAAAGCTGGCATAATCATCCTTATTACGCAGGGCTTTCCCCTGTTGGATGACCTGTTGATCATCGGTGCGAAAGCCGTTGAGGTTCTGATCTGGGTCGCCAAAGATCTGATCTCGGGGTAAGCCGATTTCTACGTCATCTTTGCCGTCCATGGCCTCGGGGGTTGTGCCAAAGGCTTGGGCCAGGGTTTGGTTGGCTAAAAGATAACGAAAGTTCCGGTCTTTGATAAAAATCAAATCGGAGATATTATCAATCACCGCTCTCAGCAGCATCTGTCGATATTGGGCGGTTTCCTGGCTGGTGGCCAGTTGTTGCTCGGTGGCTGAGAGGGTTTCGGGAGGGGCAAAGGACAAGACTCTGGGTAAACGGGGAATGACGGTGATGGCGGTGTATAGAGCCATCACGGCATAGAGGCCGTTGAGGGTTCCTGAGAGCCAGTTCTGAGGCTGCCAGAGGTTACTGATCGCCCCGAGATAGGTGACTCCCCCGAGTAGTAGGAAGGCGGCCAGGGATTGTAGGCTCGAAGTCGCGGGCGAGTCGGGCCGTTGACTCATCTGACTCACCTGATAGAGCAGACTCAGGGCTAAACTGAAGTAGGCGGCGGCAATCAGAAGGTCGGCCCCGAGATGTAAGCCGAGGGGGGAGGCGAGGACTGAGAACGATAGGTTGAAGGAGTCTTCCATGTCGGGTAGTCGTGTCGGTTGACATACTCCCCACCAAGCAAGAGATGGGGATTCTCCGGCTAATCAAACCGACTAAGCGGCTTAACTGAC
>SIHH01000126.1 GCA_004299065.1 Phormidium sp. SL48-SHIP
CTCGAATTTAGAATAAAATCCCAAAATCCCTTGTGCAGCAAGCTTAGTCAACTATCCAATTCGCCATAACGTCTCAACATGGCTCGGATAAACGCCGCCGCATCAGTTTTTTGCCTCGCCCCCGACTCTGGTAGCCAAAGCCCTCGCGCCCGCTCTGGATAAGCCCATAACTCCAAATGAGCCACCGGGGGATCGGCATAAAAGCGATCGCCTCCTACCCCCAACCAGCCCGATTGCTCATCGGTGGTCTGATCATGACTGAGGCGATGCAAGGGAAAGGTTCCCAAACGAGGAACCCCCCAACCATCTAAGGCAATGAGGGCCTTAACCGTTCCCCCCTGCTGTTGCCAGCTCCAGGCGGCTCCCATCGCCCCAACGACTCCGGCACTAAATGCCAAAAAACAAGGCTGTTCTAGCCCCTGCTGGCGGGCGTAATCGAGGACATGCAGGGGGGAATAGGGGGGATGGGTTGACGTGGGTAAAACGAGGACTGACTCTAGCCCCAAAACTTGGCAAAACCGCTCTGTGAGACTGGAGGGGTGAACCCCTGGACATAGACAAAGGGTCATAGCGGCTCAAGCCTCTTAATAATTCTGTAACGACATCAGGCAAAATGCCTGTGTTATCTTGGCACTACTGGCTGTAACGTGCAAAATCCGTTGCAGTGTATTAGATCGCTTCAGAGGAGACTGTCATCTTGGTTGTTACCCACGAACAGACCACCCATTCATCCAATTCCACGCCATCGGATCATCGCGTCGCCGTTCTCTTGATGGGATACGGTGAAGTCGAGAGCTATGAGGACTTCGCCAACTACAATGAACAGGCCTTGCACCTGCTCACGGCTAAGTTCGCTCCGGTTCCCGATTGGCTCTATCCCCCCTTGGCTCGACTCTTGGCTATTTTTGACCGCCATGAGTGGGGCCATCAACATCATGACTTTATCTCTCCCCACAATGCCATTTTTGAGCAACAACGGGCGGGGATTGAGCAAAAGCTTCAGGAACGCTGGGGCGATCGCGTTCAGGTGTTTAAAGCCTTCAACTTCTGCGCTCCCTTCCTCCCGCAACAGGTGTTGGCTGACGTCAAAGCGCAAGGTTTCACGAAACTCTTGATTTATCCCCTATTGGTGGTGGATTCGGTGTTTACCAGTGGAATCGCGGTTGAACAGGTGAATCAGGCTCTTTCCAAGTTAGCTGATGGCGAGGAGCATTGGGTCAAGGGGTTGAAATATATTCCCTCCTTCTACAATCAGCCGCAATATCTGGATTTGATGGCTCAGATGGTCGAAGAACGCATCGCCGAGCAGTTAGCGGCGGCCTATTTGCCCTCGCAAATTGGTATCGTCTTAATGAACCACGGCTGCCCTATGAAGGCCAAAGGCTTTACCTCTGGGGTTGATGAGAGTCAGGCGCTCTATGAGGCGGTTCGCGAGCGGCTGATGTACCGCTATCCCCTGATTTCGGTGGGTTGGCTCAACCATGACACCCCCTTGATTGAATGGACGCAACCGAATCCTAATCAGGCTATTGATAATTTGGTGCAATTGGGGGCTAAGGCGATCGTGATGATGCCCATTGGCTTCGCCACGGAGAACCACGAGACGCTGTTGGATGTGCATCATATTGTTGATGAGATGCACCGCCGTCATCCAGGGGTTACCTATGTGCAGATGCCCTGTGTCAACGATCGCCCTGAGTTCCTAGAAATGGTGGCTCAATGGGCGGAATCTCATATTGAGGAGTTACTCGAATCCGAGGCGGTTGAGGTGAATCCTCAGTTAGCCTTAGAAGTAGCTGAACGCTTCCATGAGCATCATCATGACAGTTTCCAAGGTCATGGTCATGATCATAGCCACAGCTCGGATCATAGCCATGAGCACGAGCATAGTCATCATCACTAACGCGGCTTAGTTCCGAGACGGGTGGAACTCTCGGTTTCACCCGTTGGGGCGAGTTGGGGATTACGACTCAACGGTTAGGAAGTTGAGCAGTTTGCGGTTGACGGTTTGCGGCACTTCTTGCTGAATCCAATGGCCGCATTGGGAGATCAGTTCGAGTTGGAAGGGAGCGGTGATCAGTTTGCCGAAGCCTTGGGTGAGGCTGGGACTGAGAAATGAGTCGTCTTCCCCCCAGAGAACTAGGGTTGGGGCGGTAATCGGATCGAGCGATCGCCCCCAGCCTTTGAGCCAGGTTTGGGGGGCTGAGAGTTGGCGGTAATACTTGACGATGGAATTGAGTACGCCGGGTTTTTCGAGGGCGGCTTGATAGATTTGGTTATCTTCTTGGCCAAAGGCCCCTTTACGGATGGCGTTTTCCCGAAAGATGTTTTGCACGAAGTCTTTGAGATTGTTGCGAATCACCCATTCGGGTAGGGTGGGGATTTGGAACGCTAAGACGTACCAACTGCGGCGAAGTTGGTCGAAGTTACTGGCAAGGGCCTGGGTGAATTGATGGGGATGGGGGGCGTTGAGGATGGCGAGGCGATTGATAGACTCGGGATAGGTATGAGCCAGATGCCAGGCGATCGCCCCTCCCCAGTCGTGACCCACAATGTGAGCGCTACGATAGCCTAATGCGGCAATCGTACCTCGGACATCTTGGCTCAGGGTATCGAGATCATAGCCGCTTGAGGGCTTATCGGAGTCGTTATAACCGCGCAAATCGGGAACAACGACTTTAAAATGACGGGCGAGAGCCGGGATCTGATAACGCCAGGAATACCAAAACTCGGGGAATCCGTGGAGAAGTACGACGAGATCGCCTTCTCCTTGGGTGACACAATGCAGTCGGATGCGGTTGGTGTCGATGTAACAATGTTGCCAGCCAATATCGATATCTGTCATGGGAAAGACCCAGTAGCAAGGGTTAAAATGCTGCGATCGCAAGGATCTAACCCTATTTTACGCCTGTTGGACGGCCGTTGGGCGATAATCTTGCGGGGCAATTTGGTGTTTCACCAGATTGGCTAACTCTTGCAGTTGGGCGATGGCTTCGGCACCTTCGAGCTTCATCAGTTCGCGATCGTCACGCATCTCAGTCCAGGTAATACCATAATCGGATACCAGGAAGCGGATAAGATGATTGTCGCCTAGGCTAACCATAAACGACGCGCTGTTCATCTGACTGCCGCAGGTATAGCATGAAGCGAGATAGCCTCGACGCTCTAGCACGATGGCTAGAGCTTTTAGGTTCATCACCAATTCTTGGACGAATTGACGATGTTGTTCGGCAAGTCGTATAAACACAGTTCTCCTCCTATCACACGCAAGACGCGGCTTAACGATTTAAGATTTACTTAACAATGTCTCTCATCTTGGGTCTCCTAGCAAGCCAACCAAGTCGTCCCCCAACGGATTAATGTCGGGTTAGTCGACTTGCCCAACGCTAACTTAGGTTTCCTAGATGCGAGGTATCGTACGACACAGAGAACGAGACGGCTAGGGGTTAGGCTAGGCTATGGGTGGCGCAAATCCTTGTCCTGTCTAAGGTTTAGTTTCTACAAAATCCTGGGCAATTCAGGAAATTTAAATCCAAGCGCCTCGGGGATCGCGGCTGACACCGACGACCCGTCACTCCGATCCCGATTATGAGTAGAGTGTAAAGTTATTTGATATTTCTATCAATCCTAACTCAGAAAACGGGCCAAAGAGACCCCGCCACCCCAATCCCAGCCGCGTCAAAGTCCTGGGAGTCTGGGGTCGGGGTGGGGAGTCTGGGGCCAGGATTGCGGCTAACTCAGACCCCACCAACCAAAGGATGGCCCGATAAAGACAACCGAAATCCAAATGATAACCAGGGCGACAATGCCCGCCCAAGCGCCCCGGCTTGACCATTTTAGGAATTGTTCCGATTGCCGTTTGGTAATCGGTAGCCAGGGCAGGATATAGGGTTCCTGACCATACTTTTCGCCTAGGGCTTCTTTACGACGTTTGGATTCGCCCATAGTAGTTCACCTTGTTTCTGAACACAACTCAACTCAAAACAACTCGACTTAACGTGACTCGACTCACCATCAGCCGACAACCTCGCTTCCTTAAGAGGGGTCAAAGGTATCTTTGAGAACGGTTCGCGCGGCTAAATGATTCCGAGTCGTGGTTAGGATTTCCGATTCTCGTTCAAGGCGAGTTGCCGTATCCTGCATTTCTAGCAGGGTTTGCTGTTCTGAAGCCACACCATAGAGATTTCCAGCGACCCAGTAGGAGAGTTCTGTGGGTAAACTGGGAATATCCTCGGGGAGTTCAATTTCACGATCCATCAACTTAGCTGAGAGGCGAACAACATCTCGTAAAAGTTCTTCGACATCTGTAGCTAAGCGATGTAAGTCTTGTTCGGGGGGATGATCTTCGATCCACTCCACTAAACCCACATAATAAGGCTTCTCTCGGACATATTCCAACACCCGAAACCGCTGTTGTCCAACCGTCCAAATTTTGAGGCGATCGTCGGGGAGTCGCTGATGCTGGATCACTTCGGCACAACAGCCAACTGGGGCGGCTTCACGATGACTGGGATCCCACATGAGTACCCCAAAGCGGCGATCGCTTTTAAGGATCGTGTTCATCATCATGCGGTAGCGAAACTCGAAAATATGCAGGGGGAGTGGTCTACCGGGAAACAGGACGACCTCCGGGAGAGGAAATAAGGGAAGTTCTCGAACAGCGATAGAAGACGAGGTAGCCATGATTCCGTCTGTCAGGGTTGCGCCTTTTATTCTAACTCATTCAGAGACCATCCCCCGGTCTTCTGGAAGGCTTCAGCGTTGATTCAGCATTGATTCAGCGATGATGGAACCCAGAGATGGCGGGGGATGTTGGCTTCAGCCAAATTCCGGTCGAAGTTGACTAGAGTTTGACTTCAATATCAACCCCAGCCGGTAGATCCAACTTCATCAGGGCATCAATGGTTTTGGAGGAGGGTTGGTAGATGTCAATGATGCGGCGGTGGGTGCGGGTTTCAAAGTGTTCGCGGGAGTCTTTATCGACGTGAGGCGATCGCAGCACACAATACACGCGGCGTTTCGTCGGGAGCGGAATCGGACCGACAGCGGTGGCACTGGTGCGGTTCGCCGTATCGACAATTTTGTCGCAGGATGTGTCGAGAAGGCGACGGTCAAAGGCTTTTAAGCGAATGCGAATTTTTTGCTGCTGAATCGTTGCCATGATGTTGAAACGTTTTTAATTGTCGAGGTTCAGATAACAGGAGAAAGGGAGGGCGACGCCTCCCCAAATCGCTATGAAGCGACTAGAGACGTTAGGGGCGCACTCAGTGCGCCCCTAACGCCACAGTTAAACCGAGGGACTACTGAAGGATTTTCGCCACAGCACCCGCGCCGACGGTCCGACCGCCTTCACGAATGGCAAAGCGCATTCCTTGTTCGATCGCCACCGGGTTGATGAGTTCAACCGTCATTTTGATGCGATCGCCAGGCATAACCATTTCAGCATCACTACCATCGTCAGCCGTGAAGTCGCTGATGGTTCCGGTCACGTCAGTGGTCCGCACATAGAACTGAGGACGGTAGCCGGGGAAGAAGGGGGTGTGACGGCCACCTTCATTTTTATTGAGGATGTACACCTCAGCTTCAAACTTGGTGTGAGGGTTAATCGTGCCGGGTTTAGCCAACACCATGCCCCGCTCAATATCACCTTTTTGGATACCACGCAGGAGAACACCCACGTTGTCGCCAGCCATCCCTTGGTCCAGGGTTTTCTGGAACATTTCCACACCGGTGACGGTGGTGCTGCGGGTATCTTTGATGCCCACGAGTTCCACGGTGTCGCCGACTTTGATGATGCCGCGCTCAATCCGCCCGGTGGCAACCGTACCCCGACCGGTAATCGAGAACACGTCCTCAACAGCCATCAAGAAGTCTTTGTCCACATCGCGCTCAGGAGTAGGCACATAAGCGTCCACTTCTTCCATGAGTTTGAGGATTTTGTCAACCCAAGGATCTTCACCAGCCGCCACAGCGGGGTTAGCTTCTAAGGCTTCAATGGCTTTGAGAGCGGAGCCAGTGACGATAGGAATATCATCGCCGGGGAAGTCGTACTCGCTCAGGAGTTCGCGAACTTCGAGTTCAACCAATTCGAGGAGTTCTTCATCATCGACTTGGTCTTGTTTGTTCAAGAAGACCACCAAGCTAGGAACGCCCACCTGACGAGCCAAGAGGATATGCTCACGGGTTTGAGGCATGGGACCATCAGCCGCAGACACCACCAGGATCGCGCCGTCCATTTGAGCGGCTCCGGTGATCATGTTTTTCACGTAGTCCGCGTGACCGGGGCAATCCACGTGAGCATAGTGACGTCCAGTGGTTTCGTACTCAACGTGAGCCGTGTTGATGGTGATTCCCCGCTCTTTCTCTTCGGGTGCTGCATCAATGTCAGCATACTTGCGAGCTTTCGCTTGACCGGTCACAGCTAGAGTTGCCGTGATCGCGGCGGTTAGCGTGGTTTTCCCGTGGTCAACGTGACCGATGGTACCGATGTTGACGTGGGGTTTGTTGCGTTCAAATTTTGCGCGTGCCATGAATCTTGTGTTCCTTATTCTGTGTTATGCGTTCCCTTTGCTTTTGGCGATGATCTCTTCAGCAACACTACGGGGAACTTCCTCATAGTGGCTGAACTCCATCGAAAAGATGCCACGACCTTGAGTCTTCGAGCGAATATCCGTGGCATAACCAAACATGGATGCCAGCGGAACTTTAGCCGTTACTTTCGTAAGGCCATCATCCGTCTCTTGACCTTCGATCTGACCGCGACGGGAGTTCAGATCGCCAATAACGTTGCCCATGAAGTCTTCGGGAACTTCGACCTCAACTTTCATCATCGGTTCGAGGAGAACCGGGGATGCCTTGGTGACCGCATTTTTAATCGCCATGGAGCCAGCGATCTTAAATGCCATCTCGTTGGAATCGACATCGTGGTAAGACCCATCGACCAACGTTGCTTTCACGTCGATCAGGGGATAACCTGCTAGAATACCAGATTCGCAGGCTTCTTTCATCCCATTTTCGGCCGGCCCAATATATTCTTTGGGAACGGAACCCCCGACGATTTTGGAAACGAACTCAAAGCCGCTTCCCGTCTCGCCCGGTTCGAGTTCGATCACCACGTGACCGTACTGCCCTTTACCACCACTTTGACGGACAAATTTGCCCTCGGCGGTACTGGGTTTGCGGATGGTTTCGCGGTAGGCCACCTGAGGCGCACCGACTTCGGCTTCCACCTTAAATTCCCGCAACATACGGTCAACAAGAATTTCTAGGTGAAGCTCACCCATCCCCGCAATCACCGTCTGATTCGTCTCCGAGTCCGTGACCACCCGGAAGGTGGGATCTTCTTCGGACAAGGATTGCAAGGCTTTGGAGAGTTTCTCCATATCGGCCTTGGTTTTTGGCTCGACGGCGACGGAGATCACCGGTTCGGGGATGTACAGCGATTCGAGGATGATGGGTTCGGCCTCGTCGCAAATCGTATCTCCAGTTAGGGTATCTTTCAAGCCCAAAGCCGCCCCGAGATCTCCGGCCCGAAGTTCATCGACTTCGATGCGATCATCGGATTTGAGGACGATCAGGCGTGAAACCCGCTCTTTCTGGTCTTTGGTGGCGTTGTACACGTAACTTCCTTTTTTCAGGATGCCTGAGTACACACGCACAAAGGTCAAACGACCGTAGGGATCAGCCATCACCTTAAAGGCTAGGGCTGACAGAGGCACTTCGTCATCGGCAGGACGAGTGGCCATCTCTCCGTCGGGTAGGGTTCCCTGAATCGGAGGAACTTCTGTCGGTGAGGGCAGATAGTCCACGACCGCATCAAGCAGCCGTTGCACGCCTTTGTTTTTAAAGGCAGAACCACAAAGAACGGGAACAATGGTTCCGTCAATGGTTCCTTTGCGAAGGGTGGCGCGAACTTGCTCTTCGCTGATTTCTTCCCCTTCTAGGTATTTCTCCATCAACTCATCGTCAGTTTCGGCGACGGCTTCGAGGAGTTTTTCACGATAGTCTGCTGCCAGTTCCGAGACTTCATCAGGAATGCTGGTTTCCTGAATATCGGTTCCTAAGTCATTGCTGTAGAGAAAGGCCTTCATGCCGACGAGATCGACGACACCGTTAAACTGGCTTTCACTCCCGATGGGAATTTGAACCGCAACGGCATTGGTGCGTAGGCGATCGCGCAGTTGGTTATAGACTTTGAAGAAGTTGGCCCCGGTGCGATCCATCTTGTTGACGAAGGCAATACGGGGAACTTTGTAGCGATCGGCTTGTCGCCACACGGTTTCCGACTGGGGTTGCACGCCACCGACGGAACAAAAAACCGCGACAACGCCATCTAGCACCCGCATTGACCGCTCAACTTCAATGGTGAAGTCGACGTGTCCTGGGGTGTCGATAATGTTGATTTGATGGTCGAGCCAGTTGGTGGTGATCGCAGCGGCAGTAATGGTAATGCCCCGCTCTCGCTCCTGAGCCATCCAGTCCGTGACGGCGGTTCCTTCATGGACTTCGCCCATTTTATGGACCATGCCCGAGTAGAACAGGATGCGCTCTGTTGTAGTCGTCTTTCCTGCGTCGATGTGTGCCGCAATACCAATATTGCGAATTCTGTTGAGCGGGACTGTTCGTGACACAATAACCTCCCTTTACGTGTACTGCCGCTGTGTCTTCATGATGTGCTGTTTTGGGTCGGGGATTCCCGTTCGCGACGGCTCGCTAAACTCCGAATCGCACACAACCCACCGCGCCCCTCTCTCAATTGAAATCGGAGACGCGGACACAGCAATACTTATTGTATCTTAATATTCTTTGACTTAAGCGACGATTTAAGCAAAAAATTCTCGGGCGCTTTGGGACACCTCAGCCGGGATACCCGATTTAGTAACGATAGTGAGCAAAGGCTTTGTTCGCGTCTGCCATGCGATGGGTTTCTTCGCGTTTGCGGATGGTGTTCCCGGTTTCGTTGGCCGCATCCATGAGTTCGTTAGCCAGTTTCATGGCCATGGTGGTTCCTGAACGGTTACGAGTGGCAGCAATGAGCCAACGCAGCGCCAAGGCTACACCGCGATCGGGACGCACTTCCATGGGGACTTGGTAGGTGGCCCCACCCACACGACGAGCTTTGACTTCGACGAGAGGGGTCGCATTGCGAATTGCGGTTTCAAATACCTCTAGCGGCTCGGAACCGGTACGCTCTTCAATAATTTTCATGGCATCGTAGACAATGTTCGATGCCAAAGATTTTTTACCATGCTGCATGATGCGACGGGTCATCATGCTGACAAGGCGACTATTATAAACCGGATCGGGGGGAACCGGACGTTTTTGAACGACTCTGCGACGTGACATAAATTCGGCTTGAACTTCTCAAAAGGATAAACTTCGCGGACTCAGTCCCAGAATAATTAGTCAATTATTCTTTAGGACGCTTGGCACCGTACTTGGAGCGACTTTGGCGGCGATCTTTTACGCCAGCGGTGTCGAGGGTTCCCCGTACGATGTGATAGCGGACTCCGGGTAAGTCTTTCACACGACCTCCCCGCAGCATCACCACGGAGTGCTCTTGTAGGTTATGACCGATTCCAGGGATGTAGGCGGTCACTTCAAACCCGGAGGTCAAACGGACCCGAGCCACTTTCCGCAGGGCGGAGTTCGGCTTTTTCGGGGTTGTGGTGTAGACCCGGGTGCAAACTCCACGACGCTGAGGACAGCTTTTGAGGGCTGGCGACTTCGTTTTCTTATGGGCTTTCTTTCGCTCGCTACGCACGAGCTGCTGAATTGTGGGCATGAGTAATGCTAGTGAGCGGACTTAGGTAAATCTGGAAACAGTCTTCAACTATACCGCGATTTTGGGCAAGAGTCAACCTTCCTCAGTGAGCGGTCAAATCAGCCTGGGGGACAAAGGAATGTCCGCAGCTACAGGTGCGCTCGGCGTGAGGATTATGGAAGCGAAATCCGCCTCCCATCAGGTCTTCAGTGTAGTCAATCGTGAGTCCATCGACGTAGGGCAAGCTTAGCACGTCAACGGCGATCGCCACCCCATCACAGGTACAACAGCGATCCTCACCGTCGGGGTTCTCCTCAAAGCTGAGGTCATAGTATAGTTCGGCACAGCCCCCCGATCGCACCCGAACCCGTAAGGGCGCCTCCAAGCAATTTTGCTTACGTCGTAGACGCTCTACTTCAGTAACAGCGGCAGGACTGAGGGAAATACTAAGATTAGACATAAAACCGGTAACTAAACAACGTAATTGCAGGATAATCGCAAGATAGCCTCTCAGACTCTTCGCTTGGGAAGTGGCAAGAAAGAGAATCACGACTACCACGAAATCGGATAAGATATTGGGATAAAGTGAGTATAAAGGGGAAAACTCCCCGAAAAAAAGAGTTTGTGGTCTGGCGACTGGCCGGAACTACACTCAGAATTTGAGTTTCCAACCCAGGCGTGCATCGTGCGATCGCTCAGAGGACGTCACTCCCGGCACTATTGTAAAGTCGTCTCGTGCTGAGTATCGGCGTTCTCAATCGAAGCCAACAGACTAACCCGAGGGAACTATCAGCCCTCCAACACTCATAGATTCAGGGATTGTTATGAATAAAGATACCGATTTGATCGAGCGTCTGAGTCCGAGCGCGATGGATCAAATCATGCTCTATTTGGCATTTATTGCCATGCGGACTAGCGGACATCGACATGGAGCCTTTCTCGATGCAGCGGCCACGGCTGCCAAATGTGCAATTTACCTGACCTATCTCGAACAGGGGGAAAACTTGCGGATGACGGGCCATCTGCATCATATCGAACCTCGGCGGGTCAAGGTCATTGTCGAAGAAGTCCGTCAAGCTCTCACCGAAGGGAAACTCCTCAAGATGCTGGGGTCCCAGGAACCTCGCTATCTGATTCAATTTCCCTATGTTTGGCTCGAACAATACCCCTGGCAACCGGGAAAACCCCGCATTGCCGGCAGTAGCCTAGCCCCAGACGAGAAACGCCAACTGGAACGGAAACTGCCGAAACCCTTGCCCGATGCTCAAACGATTAACTCGTTTCAATTCATGGAGTTGATCGAGTTTCTGCATAGTCGCTCCCAAGAAGATCTGCCCCCAGAACGGCGGATGCCCCTCAGCGAAGCCTTGGCTGAGCATATCAAACGGCGTTTGATCTACTCAGGAACCGTCACCCGAATTGACTCTCCTTGGGGAATGCCGGTGTACGCCCTCACCCGCGCCTCCTATTCCCCCATTAATGACGAAGAACGCAATTACATTATGGTGGAGGACACAGCCCGCTACTTCCGTATGATGCGGGATTGGACACAGCGGGAACCCAAAACGATGCGCTTGTTGGAGGAATTAGATATTCCCAGCGATCGCCTCCAAGATGCCCTCACTGAACTCGATGAACTGATCCGAGGTTGGGCCGATAAATTTCACCAAAAAGGCGGGGAACCGACGGTTCTGCAAATGGTCGTTGGACCGCGAGATGATAGCTTTATGGCTTAACAGGGAACAGGGAACA
>SIHH01000481.1 GCA_004299065.1 Phormidium sp. SL48-SHIP
GCGGTGTTCCCTCATTTGTTGGAAACCAATCGCCTCTATCCAACATCCCCGACTTCAACCATGCTCGAACTTGTCGAGCGATAGACGGGGTGGTATTCAGTTTTTGCAGTAGAACCTCATGGTTAATGCGGTCGAAGCATTTAGCGATGTCAGCGTCTAGCACATATTTGGTTTTCTGAGCTATAGCTATTTGTATTGCCTTTCCCGCGTCATGGCAGGAGCGTCCCGGTCGGAATCCATAACTATTAGGCTCGAACTTAGCCTCCCATTCCGGCTCTAACACCAGTTTAAGGAGACTCTGTCTTGCCCTATCTTCCATTGTTGGAATGCCCAGACCCCGTTTTTCGGTGCGTCCGGGTTTAGGAATCCAAACTCTTCTTAATGGACTACCTTTCTCGTTAAGAGTTAGGTTTTCAGCAAGGGTTAGGCGTTGTTTAGGAGAGAGGCTTTTATAACCATCAATCCCTGCCGTATGTTTCCCTTGGTTGTCCTGAGAGATTCGCCTGACTGCTAAGAGTCGGGCGTACCAAGACCGCAACAATAATCGTTGGAGTTTGTGAACTTTAGCCACGTCACCACTTTGAGAAGCCCGATAGATTCGCTTTTGGAGCTTGAACACCTCAACCTCCACCTTCTTCCAGTCGACTTGACTCCAATCGGTAATTAATTTCCCATTTGTGATGGTCATCAACCCGAAGGAGAACCAGACCTTTAGGAAAGTTTCGGTTTTGGCGTTGAGTCTATACTTGCTAGAGTTCATAACCCGTACTCTACTTCAGTTATCTATCTGTGTTCGTCAAAGTGGCTACGTCAGCTTGCGGTGAGCTTCGACATGCTCAGCTTCCGCGTAGTCGAACCGCGTATCCACCTCGTTAAAGATGGCTTTTGCTTCTTAGCTAATCCCGCCCTCGAAGTTCCTGACAAATGAGCCAGAGTTTACGTCTTGATTGATTACCCTGTCATCGACCAGACAAGGAGAATCAACGAGGGTTAATTCGTTCCTGATATCCATTGATTGAGACTTTAGCCCCCTACTTTCCTCCGGGCAAATTTGCGGGTGTGATATAAACTGAATCAAATTTATATCGTCTTGCCTTGGTCTTATTTCGACCCATGCGTCCAGCCTTTGCGCATGATGAGGCTTACGAAGGTTCAAACATAGGTTCGTTGACTAGGCTTAGTCTCTTGCTAGCGGGCTACCGAATCAGGCTATCAGCAGTTACCCTTCGGCAAGCTCAGGGCAACGCCGCATTATACCCAGCTTCAGCCTCAAGTAATCAACTCTTTAACTGTGGGTATCGCTGTCGTCTCACACCCTGAGACGATTGGACTTGAATTAAAGGGTTATGACCCTACCTGTTGTCTTAGCGTTAGCTCGACAGGTTCTCACCAATATGGATATCAAGTTGTCATGGTTCTTGTCCCCCGAAGGGTTCTGACCAAGCTCCTGCTTATACCTCGGAGTTCATGGGAACTCCTGCGATTTTACAGGAAACGAATCGCACGATTCTCGCCTCACTGGGTGACGCTAGACAGGGTCGAAACCCCATCCCCGACAT
>SIHH01000482.1 GCA_004299065.1 Phormidium sp. SL48-SHIP
GTACGATTGATATAATACATTTGGTGGAAATTACCATTGTCCGTATGATCGAGAATCATCTGGGCATGATTGACTGTTGTTTGATTATTTGATTCTTTTATCAGTTCTTGTAGTGCCTGTACGTCCACAGAGATATTCTCTCGGCGGATGATATGGTAATTGGAAATGGGTTGAAGGCCGTGCCATTGAGTATGCTTGACCTCCCTGATCTTTTTCTCCCCTTTGAGCCGATTGTAGACTGCTCGGGATAGGTCATAAGCCTTCTGTGTGAGCCATACAGGCTGACAGTAGCGGTCATTTTTCTTGGTATAGACTACTTCCCATTCCCCTGTCTTGTCTAGTTGGTGGATACCGTTGTAATAGTTTGTACCCCATACAGCATACCCCTCATCAACAAGACGGCGCTTGAAGGCTTGGTAGTTAAAACCATTGTATTGACAGAAACGCTTGCTAATTGCCTTGGCGTCTGGATACTTCCAATGATCGTCACATTTGGGGAGTTGTGCTACAAGACACTCAAATGAGGTGTAATTTGGATTAACTCTTTGGGTGGGATTTAATAAGTCTAACACGATTCCTCTCTTGTTATTAACGGTTTATCACTTTTTCTCGGTAGAACCCCTTGAATCGAGATGCCCCTCCGAAGAGGGGCTAAAGGATAAAACCATCTAACAAGAGATTCTACACCTATTCTGACTACACAATTTCCATTTTGTTCAATCTCTTTCCTCTAACATTGCATCTGCATATTCATAAGCGTTCCTTGCTAAGACTTTAGCGTTAAACAGTCCTACTAGAAAGCATACCCTCCATTGCCTTTGCAGCAAAATAATCTCTGAGGGTCATTCCAGTAGTCATTACCGATTTCGGCTCTGTTTGAATATCTTTTGTTTACCTCTTCCATCGTCGAGATCAATGCTCACGCTCATCATTCCATTGGGGCGAATATGGCTCCACCCGTCATCTGGCGCAAATGGATCATCTTCGCGTCCTTTTGTAATGTTGATGCCAGTGACGAATTTTTTACCCGATTCTATGTCGTCTGCAAGTTGTCGCAGGTATGTTGCAGCGTCTTTGTTTGATTTAGGTGTCATTCGGTTTCCCCTTGTTCTCGCCAAACCCTCCGCAATGTCTGTGTCCAGTGGTCTTGGGTGTTGGCGAAGTGTTCAGGGGCGCGTCGTGCTGTTCTCATTTCAATACCTTCAATAGACCACCGACCCAAATCAAGGTCGGGGATCGGCATCTTTTCATACTGCCACGGGCTGCTGTTGCCAGCGCTATCCGTCGCAACATACTCCGCCCACGGCTCTATGCCATCGGCATCGCAGTACGGGATGCCGTCAGGGTCGCGGAGGGGGCGGTAATAAACAACATCAGAATAACTGGCCACCCCTCTGTTGCCCCAATGCCATCGAATACGGCTTGCAATATCGCCCGTTTCGATATGGCCATCCGGGAAAGCAATACTCACCACATCCATCGCCTGCACGGGGCATTCCCCACCATCGTGGCGAATCCAACCATTACGTCCAGTATATCGGTCATGCGCCTCAGCCG
>SIHH01000483.1 GCA_004299065.1 Phormidium sp. SL48-SHIP
GACGGGCAATTTGTCTTCCTAGGGTACCGGTGGCACCAACGATTAATAGGCTCATCAAAAACTCCTTGTGGAACCCCCCACCTCGCGCCGCAGGTGGGGGAGGAAACAAGGGTCAGGCAGCAGGGTTCAAGCCCGGCTTAACTGACCATCTCTGCGGGCAACTAACTAAAATGCCCGTGGCGCGATAGAGTAACTGAACTTTGGCAGCACTAAACTGGCCAATGCGCTTCCAGGTCAACCCAGAAACCGAAACTTGCCGAGCGGTATCGCCACTGACATAGCCGACCGAGACACGACCGGCCATTTCAGCCCGCACCAGATCCCCTTTTCGGAATCCATGCCGAGTCACAGTTCCACCATACTTACGACGGACTCCATTTTTCCTCGGAACCATCAGGTGCAGTTGCCGACGGCTGATGGGTGGGCGTTTAATCACCACAAATGGGGCAGATGTGAGCTTGACCTGTCCAAATACAAGACAACCGTGACTGCGTTTTCGGTAGAAAGGGCGATACTCAACGAAGTATCCACAAGCTAAGGCAATACCATCGACGGCATGGGTTTGGGGGATTAGCCTGGCTTTATCCTGAGATTTCGTTAATCCTAAAATCGAGCGAACTTGAGCCGTGCCATTGCCATCTCGCTGCCACCCGTAGCGAGTATAAACCGGGGCAATCTGCTCCATTTTCTCAATGGCGTAGGCTTGCCCTATCATCACAGGCGAGAAACCTTTACCGGATTTTGCCCCTTTTCGACCTGACGTCAAATCCACGTCGGCGCGGATCTTCTCGTAGCCAATGGCCGCAATGGGGAACAGTTGCGATAGCTCCTGAACCACCCGAAACTCCAGGTCTCGGTTAGCTCGGATACTGGGGGCGACTTTCTGCTGTCTCCGGTTGTTAAATCGTTTTTGGCGATGATTCCGCAGATGGAAAGGTAACTCTCGGTTAATCCGCCGACGGCGGCGAGAACGCCGTAGCCTTCTACGATTATCCATCCGCTCCCGCACCTTGGGGTAGGGGAGTTCGAGGTGGGACTGGAATAAGGTCGCCTTAGACGATTGAACGGCAATCCCTGAATAGAGTTTGCCGGGATCGACACCGACCACGATGGGTTGGGTCTTACGACCCGATGGTTCCGCTTTCAGGCGCACGGCCTTAATGCGGAGATTTGTTTTGACCCATGTCGCTCGGCCCTGCTTTACCCACCGCCTCGCGCGATCGCGCTTGGTGGGCATGGCGGGAGTCCCATCAGGGTTTTGAACCGGGATGCGTTGCATGGAAGATAATTCCCAAACTACAGGTCTCTTAAGCCAGTACATACGGTGTGTCTGGGCTGACCCCACTCCCTGAGATTCCAGGGCCTTACAGATAATCCGATTTAGAGAAGCAACCGGAAGTGTTGCCGTATGCACCTAAATGGCCGATTCGCAGCTACGACCGGGTTATCTCCGGTCACTCCTCCACCTGGCATGGATGCCAGGTGGGGGTCATTGAATGAAGGGGATCTCAGTAACGACAGTCGCTCCTCCTGATACAACTCCCAGCGCAATCAGG
>SIHH01000484.1 GCA_004299065.1 Phormidium sp. SL48-SHIP
GAATGATGAGTTCCAAAGGCAGATTTCCCCAGATGACAGGCTTGTTCAGCCAAGTGAACCCCCCGCGCATACTCACCCGTCTCATAAGCCATCACTGACTGGCGACGCAACCGTTGAATTTCCTCAAAACTTGTCTCAAACATCTGCTGACTTTCACCTCAACGTCCAACAAAACAGGATATCTCCGAGTTCGCCCCAGCCGTCCTTTCCCTCACCCCTCCTGCACCTGAAAGCGTTTATAAAACAACTTTCCTTGCCACTGTTTACCCAGTTCCCGAAAAATCTCCCCTAACCGTTGTTCATCCACCTCAATATCCCTCGGTTCACCATCAGGACGAACCCAAGACAAGGCCAGGGGAGTTTCCGTGACAATGGCCAAAAAATACTCCTCCCCCACCTCCGTAAACCTTAACGACGAGACCAACCCCTCGTTATCGGGGATATAGAGAGGTTGATGAGCCTGACAGCGGGGGTTCGGCTGAAAGGCTTGGGAGGGAGACAGACAAATCCGGGTCATCGGATTCTCTCTCGACGAGTCTTGACTGCAATTAAGCAACAGTAAATAGCCACTTTCGGGTAAAGTCACCTCTAAATAATAGGGTTCTTTCGGTTCGAGACTCGTCTCGCGGCTGGGAATGTCCCCCAAATCCAGTTTCCGACGAAATTCGCTGGAATTGAGGGGTTTCATCTGCAACTCTTTCACCCCACAACCGGCCAATTTCGTCGCCCAACTCCAACCCTCACGGGGAAATTTACAAGTCCAGAACCAGTCATAAATCACTTGCCAAGGATAACGGTCTTCGGGAGTTTTCGGACTCCAGCCTCGTTCCCGTTTCAAGTCTTGCCCGTTCACGCCATCGGCGGCCATTTCAGCGGCGAATGTCTCTTGGACTTTCCCGATAACCGCCGCTAGGGTGGCGGGCATATTACGGGTGTGAAAGCCTTGGTTTAGGGACTGACGAATCTGTTTGGCGACGTCGCTGTTCGTCTGATGTCGATTTTGGGGATGGAAACGCCACCAAAAACACCAGCTTTGGGGTTCGCTGCGGCTGTTCCACATCACGGTTTCGCTGAGGTGATGTAAGAACTGTTCCTGGAAGGAGGAGGGATTGGGGTTGAACATGGTTTCACCTCTCGTCGTGGCTGGTGCTGACGGCTTCAGGTTGGGGATGAGCTGCCGCAGGTTTGTTTATTTTCAAGGTAGCACAAGCCTTGCAAAATTGGCTTTATTTTTTGGCTTTTTGGTTCGAGCCTAAATGGCTACAAGCTCTATATGGTAATTGGTCTGGGGATTTGATTTATGTTATTAAAAAATGTTACAAGCTGGATGTATTATTTGTTTTTATTTGCTTTTATTGACTTTAATTACCTTTAATATAAGTCTTGAGAGTTCAGGGCGAAGACTCCCGTTTGTTTGCCTTCCCTTGTGATTTAGATCGGGCCAAGTCATGCCCTTGGAGCGGCTCGGCTTCCCGAGTATAGGCGGCAGAGCCGCCCAGGGTCCGTGTCACGGCTTCAGCCATGACACGAGGGGAATAAACCCAAATTTTATT
>SIHH01000127.1 GCA_004299065.1 Phormidium sp. SL48-SHIP
ACAAAATTGTAGGGGCGAAAGATTTTTCGCCCCTACGGGAGGCCAAAACCAATAACGGCTTAGAACGCCGGGCCGATGGAGAAATAGGCTCGGAAGTCGCCGCGATCGTTGACCCCAGCGGTGACCCGTAAGGTGTCCACAACGGGGACATCTAGGTCGAGGAAGTGTAAGCCGACACTAAATCCGAAACCGTCGCCGGGTTCGTTACGTACTTCAGACGGACGACCGATGACATCAGAGGCGGTGTCGAAATCCGAGACATATTGAACCCCTAGACTACCGCGCAATTCCTCAAAAAATCCGCCGGGCGTAACGGCGATGGGGAAGCGGTATTCTAGCCGGGCTTGAATGAAGCTGCTCGCGGTTCCGACGTCACCTTGGCCATAGCCTCGGGCGGAGTTAAATCCCCCGAGGTTGAAGGCTTCATAACCGGGGACATCTCCGAGAATAGTTCCGCCTTGGAGTCCTAAAATCAGGGTGCGGGGTCCTTCGGCAAATCCGAAGAGGCTGACGGGGAGATATTGGACATAACCGGCACTGAGACGGTTGAAGTCAAGGGTGCTGTTTCCGGTGGGAATCGATTGTTCGGTTCCCAATTGAAAGACGTTACCTGAGAGGGGAAAGCCGTACTCGTCGCGACTGGCGTTGTCTTGTAGGGCAAATAGACTCAGTAGTACAATATCGTCTTTACCATCGTCGCTGGCGGAGAGTTGATTGCCTTCTTCGTCAACGGGAAAGAGGTCGTCGTCGAAGGCCCGGTTTTGGATACGGATTTTTTCGTAGCTGAGTCCGGGCATTAGCACGGTGGTGCTGCTAACGGGAACGACGACTTGGCTCTCAAAGCCAATCCGGTTAACCCAGGGTTCATGTTCGTCACCGATGGGTAGGAAGACTTCGCGGACATCCTCGTCATCGTCGTCGCTGAGAAAGGCGTCGTCGCGGGTGTTGTTGAAGTTGGCTGAGAGGCGGTAGCCGACTCGCCGGCCGTCTCCATTTTCATCGCCGCTGAAGGCGGCTTGAGTATAGGTGACATCGGCACCAGCGAGAAATTCTCCCCCCTCGCCGGTGAAGACAATAGAACGCCCCTCTTCGTCACGGTAGCCGAGACGTAATCCGGCGGAGATTCCTTCGGCACTGTCGATGCCAAAGTCACCCCCGAGGAAAAAGCCGGAACGGAGGCGTTCTAGGATTTCGGGGGAATAGACTTCTGGCCGCTGTCTGGGAATGGGACCGAGAATGGGGATGAAGCGAGTGGGACTTTGGGTTTCAAAGTTAAAACCTTGAGCGAGTTTAGGGGCTTCAAGTCCCGGTGTTGGGTTTAATGATGAGGTGGGCAGATTGGACGCTGATGAGACCGTCGAGGCGATCGCCGGTGGGGTGCAGACGATCGCACCCAGGACCATTCCCCAATGGATTGGGAATTTCGACGGATTGAGTTGCATGGGCATACAGTCACTCCCCTAACCAGGTTCTAATGGGTTTTCTGAGGCGTTGCAAGGAACTCACCTCAGGGTATACCCAAGATATTACCGACTCTTGGAGGCGGATGGGTGAACTCTCGGGGAAACTGTAGCAATTTGTTGAAAATTTTGGGCGTTAGGCACGTTGCAACAGGGCCGCTGGATTGGGAATTGAGGCGATGAGTTGACGGGTATAGTCTCGCTCGGGTTCGCGATAGACGCGGTCGGCGGCACCAATTTCTTCGATTTTGCCTTGGTTCATGACCATGATGCGATCGCTCATAAACTTCACCACGCTCAGGTCATGGGAGATGAAAATATAGGTCAAGCCGAACTCATCTTGCAGTTCCCGCAAGAGATTTAAGACTTGAGCCTGTACGGAGACATCGAGGGCGGAAACCGATTCGTCACAGATGACAAATTTGGGATTGAGGGCTAAGGCCCGGGCGATACACACCCGTTGCCGCTGTCCGCCGGAAAACTCGTGGGGATAGCGTTTGAGACAGTCGGCGCTGAGTCCGACTCGTTCGAGGAGCCAAATGCAGCGTTCCCGCCGGTGTCGTGGTCCACCACCGACGTTGTGAATTTTCAGGGGTTCGGCGATCGCCGCCCCGACGCTCATGCGAGGATTGAGAGAACTAAAGGGATCTTGGAAAATCGCTTGGATGTTACGGCGTAGGCCTTGCAGTCGCTTACCTTTGAGATGGGTAATGTCTTGACCTTCAAAGAACATCCGGCCACTGGTGGGTTCGATTAACTGTAATAAGGTGCGAGCCAGGGTGGTTTTTCCGCAACCGGACTCTCCGACAAGACCTAGGGTTTCTCCAGGATAGACATGGAAGGAAATGCCGTTGACGGCCATGGCGTAGCGTTGGGTTTTGCCAAAAAGACCGCCGCGCACCGGATATCCGACTTGTAGATTCTCGACTTGTAGTAAGGGCGGTTGTCGCTGTAGATGAGCCAGGCGCTGGGCCATCTCTAGGTCTGAGATGCGGTTTTCGGGATTGGTCAGTAAGGTCAGGGGAGAATCCTGAATGAGATTTGAGTCGGAATTATCGGTTTCTGAGGCTTCCTCGGTCGCTGAAGGGTCGCTTTGGGACTCTTTAGCAGGAGAACCATCCCGTTCTGCAACCTGGGGTTGCTCATCGTTGGCAGGCGGTGGCGAGGTCTGCGCTTGGGCCGTCATGAAGTCGGCAATGGTGGGGAGACAGCGCAATCGTAGTTCTGTCTGGGGGCGACAGGCTAGAAGTCCCTGGGTGTAGGGATGTTGTGGACGGGAGAAAATGTCGCTCAGGCTGCCGGTTTCGACGATTTGGCCCTGATACATGACGGCGACATGATCGGCGATTTCGGCAATGACGCCGAGATCATGGGTAATGAAGATCATGGACATCTGATGGCGCGATCGCAACTCCCGCAAGAGTTGCAAAATCGTCGCCTGAACCGTCACATCCAGGGCCGTGGTGGGTTCATCGGCAATCAGGAGGGCCGGGTCACAGGCGATCGCCATGGCAATGGTGACCCGTTGCAGTTGTCCCCCGGAGAATTGATGAGGATAGCGGTTGAGCAGGCTCTGTTTACGCCGTTCTATCTCTTGCAAGACTTGTCGCCGTCCAGGAGCCGCCCCCACCCCTCCCAGAGCCGCTAACACCTCGTCCTGAAGCTGCTCCTCACCGGGGAGTAACTTCACTTCTTGCAGCCGGGCGATCGCCTGTTCTTGGGCCTCGGCTTTAGAAATTTTACGATGTAGGCGAATGGCCTCAACCAACTGAAACCCGATGCTATAGACCGGATTCAAGGCCGTCATCGGTTCCTGAAAGATGGTGGCGATACGTCCCCCCCGATAGCGTCGCAGTTGCTTGGGGGGCAGAGTTAAGAGGTTGACGCGATCGCCCACCACCGGGTCCCTAAACCAAATCTCTCCCCCCGTTACCTCACCCGGAGGACTCGGGACTAATCCCATCACCGCCAGAGAAGTGACGGATTTCCCCGATCCTGACTCGCCCACAATGCCCAGAGTTTGACCCCGAGGAACCTGAAAACTGACATCATTGACGGCATGAACCAAGCGTTCACCGGTTTGAAATTGAACCTGAAGATTACGAACCTCCAGAACCGTCGGATCAGGGGAAGCATCTGCGTGCATAGGGACTCAGGGGGACTCAGGGATGATGAACTCGAATCGAACCTGGGGAAGCGGGCCGGCGAATGAAGCCGCTATTAAAACCTATTTAATGGCCAGCCCGACTCCCGAACTGTTTATGATTCACCCTTTTGTAAGTATTGTGCGCCATCGACGACGCGAGCCGATTCGATGCGATCGCCCCGGCCGAGGTTTTCGAGGACCTCAGCTCCTTCAACCACATAGCCAAACGCCGCATAGCGACCATCGAGCAAGTTCAGCCCAGCTGGGGTTAACTCCGGCTCAAACAAGAAGAAGAAGAACTGAGACGAGCCACTATTGGCATCGAGATCCCGATGTGCCATCCCCAGAGTTCCAAAGGCGGAAAACGGCAGCACCGGCTGTTCACGATAGAGGCCAATTTCTTCGAGGGTAAAGCCATAAATCGGCTCATTCTCGCTGCGAACTCGAATTTCTAGGGGAATCGTGCGATACTCACCCGTCTCCGGGTCTACAAACCCATCCTCAGGCCCCGGCGGATCACCGGCCTGTAAGACATAATTGGCTTCAGCCCGTACAAAGTCGATGCCATCATAAAAGCCCCGTTGCACCAAATCCACGAAGTTTCCGGCGGTAATCGGGGCATTATAGCCATCAACCACCATCGTTAAGTCCCCTTGACTGGTGGTCATTTCTACCGTGGCGCGTCCCTTGAGTTGGGGTAAATCGGCGTATTCCTCGGGAATCTCAAAGGGGAACTCGCCCACCATCAACGATTGCAACTCGCCCAGGGTGTTGAGAATCTTACGGCGAACAATCCAAGCCTCTTCACGATTTTGCGTTTCTGCAACCGCTTCCAACTCACGAATCTGCTCATCGAGGCGTTCTAAATACTCCTGTCCCGCCTCCCGTTGCGAGGGAACCACCGCCTCTAGGATTTCATCCCGGCGGTAGGCCAGCGTGGATTTGGCCCCGCGAACATCCCGACTCACCGCAGACCAGCGTTTACGAGCGCGAAGCTGTCGCCCAATATCCTCAATTTGTTCTTGAATCCGTCGCACCGAGTCATTCTCGATGGGGAGAGCATATTGTAGCAGGGCTTTTGGATCGGTCACCGCATCCCCTTGGGGCATCCGGCTTTGGCGATAGTTCTGGCGGTCTCCCCCACCATCATCACTATCCCACCAGGCGGCACTGAGTCCCAAGGAGAGGGGAAGCAGTAGGGTGACGAGGAGTGCGAGTTTTAGCCAGCGTTTCAGTACAGTCATACGTATGGATTGAGTGCAGGTTTTTATAAGAAAATTGATTTGAAAGGACACTCGGCAAGCCCCAGGAGCCAGCCGTAACGCCACAGGTCATTATAACCCAGGGGATCAACCGGGGAGATACAGAAATGGTTCCTGTCCCGGTGTTCCGGCGCTCCCTGAAGAGGGCGCCCACAAGGGAACGCCCCTAAGTTGTTTTTCCCCTCCTGGGAGGGGCAAGGGGTGGGTTCTTCTTAGAACCAATTAGAAATCGCCGCGAGTCTGTAACGCCGTGGTGAGTTTCTCAATCACGTCAGGAATTTCCAAGGCCCCTAACTCCCCAGACGCACGAGTGCGGACACTGAGAGAGTTGGATTCTTGTTCCTTCGCCCCGACAATACACATGACGGGAATTTTGCCCTTCTCGGCATTGCGAATCTGTTTCCCCAAACGCTCGTTACTGGTATCGGCTTTAGCACGAATGCCAACGGCCAGCATTTGCGCTTCGACGTCTTTGGCGAAGGGTAAAAACTCATCGCTGACGGGCAACAGCCGCACCTGTTCGGGGGCTAACCAGAGGGGAAAGTCTCCGGCGTACTCTTCGATCAAAATCCCGATGAGACGCTCCAGAGAGCCGAAGGGGGCGCGGTGAATCATCACGGGACGCTGACGAGACCCGTCCTCGGCCACATACTCGAGTTCAAAGCGTTCGGGGAGGTTATAGTCCACCTGCACGGTCCCGAGTTGCCAGTCCCGTTCGAGGGCATCTTGGAAAATGAAGTCCAGTTTGGGACCGTAGAAGGCGGCTTCTCCGGGGGCTTCAAAGTAGCTCATGCCGCGCGATTCCATGGCTTGGCGGATGGCGTTCTCGGCTTTGTCCCAAGCGGCGTCAGACCCAATATATTTGTCAGAGTCCGCGTCGCGGGTGCTGAGGCGGGATTTGAAGTTGGTTAAACGCAAGCTTTGGAAGACCGTTAGAATCAAGTCCACCACGCTGAGAAATTCGGCTTCGAGTTGGTCGGGGGTGACGAAGAGGTGGGAGTCATCTTGGGTAAAGCCGCGCACCCGAGTTAGTCCGCCGAGTTCCCCGGATTGTTCGTAACGATAGACGGTGCCAAATTCGGCGTAGCGGATGGGTAAGTCCCGATAGGAGCGCAATTCGTTTTTGTAGAGTTGCACGTGGAAGGGGCAGTTCATGGGTTTGAGGACGAACCCCCGCTCATCTTCGATGGTGGAGTCCTCGTCGGACATCATGGGGAACATATCGTCTTTGTAGTTCTGCCAATGGCCGGAGGTTTTGAACAGGTCTACACGGGCGATGTGAGGGGTGACGACGTCTTGATACCCCCGTTTTTGTTGTTCTTGTTTGAGAAACTCTTGCAGGGTGGACCGCAGTAGGGTCCCTTTGGGGGTCCACATGGGCAGGCCGGGACCCACGGTGTCGTTGAAGACAAACAGGCCGAGTTCTTTGCCGAGTTTGCGGTGATCTCGTTTGAGGGCTTCTTGTTTGCGGCGTTTGTATTCTTGCAGTTGTTCGGGGGTTTCCCAGGCGGTTCCGTAAATCCGTTGCAGTTGGGGGTTTTTGGCGTCGCCGCGCCAGTAGGCCCCGGCGATGCTTTCGAGGTCGATCGCTTTGGGGTGTAGGTCGCCGGTGGTTTCGACGTGGGGACCGGCACAGAGATCCCACCATTGGTCGCCGAGGTGATAGACGGTGATGGGTTCTTCTTTGATGTCGGCGAGGATTTCGAGTTTGTAGGGTTCTTGGATTTTCTCAATTCGCGCTTGGGCTTCGTCTCGACTAACCACTTCTCGGGTCACGGGGAGTTTCTTTTTGATGATCTTCACCATCTCTTTTTTGATGGCTTTGAGATCTTTCTCGGTGAAGGGTTCGGGGCGATCGAAGTCGTAGTAGAAGCCATACTCTGTCCAGGGGCCGATGGTCACTTGGGTTCCGGGGAACAACCGTTGTACTGCCATCGCCATGACGTGGGAGGCGGTATGGCGAATCCGTTTGATGGAGTCCGACTCGCTGGTACGAGGAAGGCGAATCGGCTGTTCGGCGTGTTCGCTGGCAGGAGACTGGGAAACGACCATGGACGAGTATATGGGTAGTAGTGAAAGAACTCTTTGATCCTAACGCAAATGTGAACCCGGCTTGGGGTGAGTTTGCTGAGACTCGATTGGGGATGGGGATGGGGTGATGCGTCGGCGACTGGGGGACAATTGGGCGGGGTTGGGATTGGAGTCACGAAAATGGCTATGATTTGGGCAGATGGTCCGTTGGAGTGCTATGTATGAACCCTGATCCGAATCCTAATCCTAATTCTAACCCTAACCCTAACTCTGATCCGACCCGAAATCTCTCGCCTGAGGAACGCGATCGCCTCCATACGGAGGAAGAACGGGTTGAGATCTCTCAACGTTCTTTGATTCTCTCCCGCATCATTCGTATTATTTCGTATTTGGTTAGTGCGTTATTGGTGTTGTTGTTTTTGCGGTTTTTACTCCGCCTCAGTGGGGCTAATCCTGAGAATATGTTTGCCGATTTTGTTTATAATTTATCGGAGCCGTTTTTTGCTCCGTTTGATAATCTGTTCATGAATCCGACGGATTTGGTGGGAACAAATGTTTTTGATGTCAATGTATTAGTGGCGATGGGAGCTTATGCGTTGCTTGGCTGGCTTGTCATTCGCTTGATCTACTCGTTTTTTGCTCCTCAATAAGAATCGGTTTGTGGGGATACAACGGGTTTTTCTCTAAGGCTCAGGTTGGGGAGACTCAGGAGTTTGGGATTCAAAGTAAGGCTGTGTTTCAAACCCTGCTATGTTGCCAATGAGGGCTTGAGGAAATTGGCGTAACTGGCTGTTATAGGCTTGTACTGCTTCGTTATAGCGCCTTCGTTCGACGGCGATGCGGTTCTCCGTTCCGGCAATTTCATAACTGAGGTTTTGAAAGGCTTGGGAGTTTTCTAGGTTGGATAGGTTGGAATTGTTGGCCATGGCGTCCTGAAATTGCTCGATCGCGGCTTCGACTTCGGCGATCGCGGCTTGTTTTTCGTCGATACGACTGGCTTGGAGATAGGCTTGGCGCGATCGCTCTAATTGCTCAATCACCTCCTGTTCGCTGGCGGCTTGGCTTCGGGCCACGCTGACGAGGTTGGGGATGAGATCGGCTCGCCGTTGCAGTTGGTTTTCGACTTGAGCCCAACGGGCCTGCACTTCTTGGGCGCGGTTAGCCAGTCCGTTATAGGCAGCAATGCCCCAGAGCGAGACGATGATGGCAACGCCAGCGGCAATCCATTGGGCAGTTTTGCGTCGCTCTTGGGCTTTTTCTTGTTGTTGCTGTTCCTGCTCTTTTTTAACCCGAACCTCCTCAAGGGCTTTTTCAATTAACTCGGGTGGAATTTGAACTTCAGCTCCCGCGTCTTTCAGTTCGGCTAAGGAATAGCTATTCTGAGACTCGCTATAGTAACGAGAAGCAATTTCTAAGACTTCGGGGGCGAGTTCATCGGGGATTTTAGGGCTGTTGTTTTCCATGTTATGGCTTATCTCTTTATGTCTGTTTTTACAATTTTTATATATTTTTTCTCCGGTGCGAACCCTAGAGTGATCTGGGTTCCCAAGCTTGCGAAATGTTAAGTTACTGGCAAAGTTTTCATGAGGATGTCAAGATCGAGACAAGCGTTTATTTATTCCTCAGTGTAACCAATGTTCTAGGAGCCTGCCAGCATCAGCATCGCTTCGGGACTTGGGATGTGTTGATAGCTATGGGAGATTTCGGAACCATGCGGATCTCAATCTCGACCCATTCATTCCCTAAAATTCAGTTTGCCGTTCATCCCTTCAAGGGGGGCGACTGGGGAGGGTGGCTTCGGCGAAGACACTGGAGGTTGGCGATCGCGTTTACGCTATCTTTGTTGGCCTTTCCTCTAGCCAGTCGAGGATTAACTCAGGCTGGAGCCAGCCCAGGGATGGGCCAGACGGAGACGGGAGGGACAAGATGGCTGTTTGGGGCGATCGCCATTGTGGCCTGGCTCGGGACCGCCTATGGCTATTCTCGTGCCAAGACCTACTATGGGGAGCCGTTTAAGCTCAACCCGGAGGGGCGATCGCAGGTTCAAGGCCCCTATGATCACCCGGACGAGGAGGGGCTGTTTGGCTGGAGTTATGGGATTAGCGTTGGGGCAGCCTTGGGGCTGTTGCTGGCGCTGTATGCGCTGTTGCACCCTTGGCTGGTCGAGGTTCTCGGTCTGGGAGTCATCACCGCTCTGGGGTTAATGATACTGTTGTCGCTGGCGATCGCCTTTTTTACCTATCCGTTTCCTCAACAGCAATTAAAGGCATTCATCAAGAGAGGAACTTGGCGCTGTCAACGGTGTGATTCTCCCTTGGAATTGGTGGCCGGGAAAGAGGGCGATCGCCTCAATCGCGCCCAACGGGTGGCCCAAGAGTTAGGGAGTACCCGCATTGAACGCTGGCATTGTCGCCACTGCTTCCCCCAGGAGTCCTCGCCAGTTCACCGACGTGACTACATTTTGGATGGCATCAACTTTCAGGAATGTCCCCATTGTCGTGAGTTAACCATGACTCGCAGCCAGACTCGGGAAGAGGAGTCCGGGGAATCGAGCCAGGGGATCGCTCATGTCACCTACACCTGTCAAGCCTGTGGCTATGAGGAGGAACGAGAGGAACTGATGGCGGCGAAGGGAGACTTGAGCTATGACCGTATTGATTCCTCTCATCGTCCGGCTGCTGACTTAGATCGCCATACTGGGGTTGATGGCTGGGCCGGCGGCGGCTTCGGCAGTGGTGGCGGTGGCTTTGGCGGCGGCGCAAGTGGCGGCGGGGGTGCTGGCGGCAATTATTAGCGAGGAGAGGACAGTGAACCGATTTGAGGTGAAGGCAATGTGGACATCATTAATGGTTGCTCAACGGTTTGCTCTAGGGGGGTTGCAAAAGGTCTGGCAAGGGATTCAGCGACGGCGATGGCGATGGCATCGGCCAGGGGTGAAAGGGCTGATGTGGGGCCTACTCATGTCGGTGGCGATGATTGGCTTTCCGTTGGTCAGCCAGGCCCTGACGGTGCAAGAGGTTCCTAATCCCCAACAGGAGTATGGCGGTTGGGTGACGGATATGGCCAATGTTCTGAGTGAGGCGACGGAACAGAGGCTTGATCAGAAAATTAGTGACTTAGAAGCTCAAAACGGAACGGAAATCGCCGTCGTCACCGTTCGGGATACGGCCTCGGAAGCCACCCCCAAAGACTTTGCAACGGAACTGTTTAATCATTGGGGTGTGGGCAAAGCGGATGCGGATAATGGGGTGTTGTGGCTGCATTCTGTGGGCGATCGCCGCGTGGAAATTGAAACCGGCTATGGGGTAGAAGGGATGTTACCGGATGCTCGGGTGGGGCGGATGATTGACCAGTTGGTGATTCCTGAGTTTCGAGAGGATGATTTCGATGCGGGAACTCTGGCGGGGGTTGAGGCGTTGATTACCGTGTTGTCTGGGGAAGAGTTCCAATTACCTGATGATTCCCCGCAGGTTGATGCTTTGAGCGAGTTTGGTGTCGGGGCGATTGTGCTTTGGGGCGCTTCGGTGCTGGGATATGGGGCGATTCGTCGGCGGTTGAAGCAACCGATTGAACTCGATCCTCAGGGGCGATCGCGGGTGATGGGGAAAAGCGATGCAACCCTCTATGGAGGAGTCTTGTTTGGGGCAACCGTCTGTGGCTTTATGCTCTGTTTGGGGGTAGTCATCACCCTGCTGATGTTAGATTCCTCCCGGACTTTGGCTTTCATCGCGATCGCGCTCTTATTGGCGGTGACTGGGGTGACAGCCATTGTCAGAATTGGGCAATTTATCATTCGTTCTTGGAGGGCGAGTTTTGAGGAAGAGGGGAGCGATCGCTATCTGGGATTGCTGTCGATCCCTCTCAAGCTGTTTCTGGGGGGATTTGTCTTCTGGGTTGGCAGCACCATCGTTATGGTCATCGCTGGAGTCTTGTTCGTGGAGGTTTGGGGAGACGATCTGGGGCCGGTTTTACTGGGTTCCCTCGTCGCGGCCTTGGGGATGGGTTGGGTGGCTTATACGTTGAGTCGACCTTGGCTTGATGCAACACTCAAACGGGTTTGTCAAACCTGTCAGACGGAGTTGGTTCCCGTCTCTGAGTCGGAGGTGACGGCACAACTCAATCATCACCAGAACGTCGCTCAAGACCTAGGGAGTACTAAATTTACGGGCTTACGTTGTCCCAACTGTTGCCCGGAAACGTCCGAGTTTCATCTACGCAGCTATATTCTCAAGCGGGGGGAATTCACGGCATGTCGCAATTGTGAAGAGTTTACGGTCACGCATGAGACCAAAACCTTGGTTCAACCCACCTATCAGTCCACGGGGCTACGTGAAACGACCTATACCTGTCAGGCCTGCGATTATTCTAAACAAGAACAAAGTATTATTCCTCGATTGACTCAGTCTGTAGGAGTCACCGGCGGCGGGGGTGGTGGTTTTGACGGCGGCGGCGGCGGTGGTGGTTTTGGCGGCGGCGATAGCGGCGGTGGGGGTGCTGGAGGAAGCTATTAG